>JAJSZW010000169.1:5875-6035 GCA_030262895.1 Deltaproteobacteria bacterium
GATGTGATTATTCCTGAAACACCAGCAGTAAAATCCGGTATTGAAAAATTATTGATTTTGCCTTTTAAAGATTTATCAACTTTATATGGTAAAAATGTTAATGTCAGGTGCCCTTTATGCGGCAATGTTTTTTCTACAGGAGATGTGGAAACGTTTGCAG
>JAJSZW010000170.1 GCA_030262895.1 Deltaproteobacteria bacterium
TTTCCGCTTCTATAAAAGCAAGGGCTGACAAAGGGAATATTCTTCTGTCCAATGCTATCGACCTGCCAGGCGTCAATTTAACTCCGATACAACCCAAAGGGCCATCTTCTTCTATCTTGAAGAAAACATAGCTGGGGTTAAAGTTTAAAATAGTTTTGATCTCTTCCGGATGTTCTTTTAAATATGCACGAATTTTTTGCATAGACATTTCTGATCTTTCTATTACCCCTTCTTCAATAAGCAATTTGCCTATGCTTCGGTATGGACGTCCGTTTGTTATATCATAATGGACATTAATTATCTTTCCGTTATCAAAATAAATTTTTCCAGAACCCTGAATTTGAAGAAAAAAAAGATCAACCTGGTTTTTAATCCAGGCAATTTTTTCTGCCTTACCTTTTAGAGCGCCTTTGCATTCTATTTCATCGCGTTCAAAGTAGGGAACAACCGTCCGGCCGGTATATCTTCCAATTATTCTTTTATTGTTTAAGTGCGGAATAAATAAAGAAAGATCAACTGTAGTTAAATCGCAAGGACGTGCATAAATCGGGAATCTATATTCAGTACTTTGCTCAAGGCTGCCTTGCAGAACAGGCTCATAATAACCTGTAAAAAGGACATGACCATTCGTGCCGCCGATCGATTTGTAAACAAGATAATTTGATTTAATAAACTTATTAAACTCATCTTTTGACGGCCTGGTCTGTATAAAATTCAGAAAATGCTCCATGGACTTGATCATATGGGCGGCATTAAAGCTGTCTTCCCCGAATTTGAACTGCCTGGAAGAAGGCAACCTTTTTAGATATGAAATACTCTGCAAAATTCCATTTTCTAAACCATCGCAGACCATATCATCTGAAAATTCAGGATACCTGCAAGAGGGGATTCTTTGCATTGCAAATTCATCTTTTAACGGCGGATGTATTTTAAGAACAGAACATCCGGCTAAAAAAAAGAAACAAAACAGGGCGGCAATTGCAGATAAATATAAAAAGAATAATGAGTGTTTCATTCGCTATTATCGATGTCGAGTTTACGTGCTTTCTTTTCAGTGGGCTCAATACAAACAATATCTTTATCGCCCGGCAGAGAAATGCCGAGATTCTTGAACCTGCGTGCAGATGTGAGCACTCTGCGCTCAAAAGAACCTATAACATCGTTATATGTGCCGGTACATCGTTCAATATCGCGGCCGAGTTTGTCGATATGTTTAGCCATTGAATTGAGTCTGGTATAGAGTTCACGCCCCAGTTTGCTTATAGCCTTTGCATTTTCAGAAACATTTTCCTGGCGCCATGCAAAGGAAACGGTCTTTAGAAGAGTAATCAAAGTAGTTGGGGTTGCCAGGATAACTCCTTTATTTACACCTTCTTCTATGAGCTGAGGGTTTTTAACAAGAGCTGCGCTAAAAAAATTTTCACCTGGAATAAACAATACAACAAATTCAGGGGTTGGACTAAACTGTTTCCAGTATGCCTTTTGTGCCAGTTTATGCATATGCGATTGAATCTGTTTTGAATGCGTAGCTGTCAATATCTCGCGTTCTTCTTCCGTCTCTGCTTCCAGCGCTTCAAGATATGCTGAAAGAGGAGCCTTGGCATCTACAACAATCTGACGATTGCCAGGGAGATAAACAACCATATCAGGCCGCATAATGCCATTATCATCGTAAGCTGACTGCTGCTCAAAAAAATCGCAGCGGTTTTGCATGCCGGCAAGCTCAGCAACTCGTTTAAGGGTGATTTCCCCCCACCGCCCCCTGACGTGCGGCACCCGAAGAGCCTTTACAAGTTTACCTGTTTCTTTTTGAAGAGTCTGCTGGGTTTCCACAAGGGAGTGTACCTGCTGAGAAAGCCCGCCATATGCCTTTTCCCGTGATCTCTCCATAGCCTGAATATGCTGGTCATATCTATCAAGAGAATCTTTTATGGGCACAACAATATTTTTGACTTCCTTGCTACGCACATTAAAATCACTTTTGGCTGCTTCCATATATTTTGAAAGCGTAGTTTTTGCAAGGTCAAGAAAAGTCTGGTTGTTTTCCCTTAAAGCGCTGGCAGAGATCGCTTTGTAGGCATCTATCATATTATTCCGAATATCCTCGAGCATTTCTATCTTTTCATTCACGGCGAGGCGCTCTTTATCTATAATTGTTTCTAACTTTGCCTGGCGCTCTTTCAGCTCGGTAATTGTGGCGTTAAGTGAATCAATCTCTTGAGTGCGATCTTCAAGTGTTTTTTTAAGGTCTTCCATCTGCTCCAGCCTGCTTAATGCAGAAGAGTGTTCTTTAGAAATCTCCAGGAATTCCTTTGAAAACTTTGACTTTGCAAAAAACCAGGCTATAAAAAAACCAAATGCAGTGCCGATAATAAAGAAAACAATATATTCCAATGTATTCATTTATACTTCTTTTCTCACAAATGTTCCGCTTTTTCCCCCTGATTTTTCAAGAAGACATATATTTGATATAATTATATTTTTATCATGCGACTTGCACATATCATATATTGTGAGAGCTGCAACAGATACTGCTGTAAGGGCCTCCATCTCAACACCTGTCTGACCGAAAAGCCGCACCAAAGCTTTGACCTTGATTGAGCTTTCATCTTTATCCGGTTCAAAACCGATATCAATATGTGAGATATTAATTGGGTGGCACATTGGAATTAGTTCCGAAGTTTTTTTTGCCGCCATTATTCCCGCAATTCTGGCGGTATCAAGCACATTGCCCTTTTTTATTGTATTATTATAGATCATTTCAAATGTTGAAGGCTTCATTGAAACAACCCCTTGAGCAACCGCTGATCTTAATGTCGGTTCTTTATCCGTTATATCAACCATGCGCGAACGTCCCTTACTGTCAATATGAGAAAATGAAGACATAAAAAACTCCTGAAAACTGGTTATTATCTTGAAGTTCAGGTAATAGTTCACCACGGATTTTCATAGTAACTTACACATTGTTTACAATTTTCAGTGAAACTCCGTGTCGTTCCGTGATGAACTTTTACAAAAAATACTCTGTTTTTTTCACAACAGTTGATTTAATATCATCAATAGCTTCGCTGAGTACTTTTATAACATTCTCCCGGATGTCACCGGCAACAACAAGAAGCATAACATCATCTCCTACCGACAGCTCTTTGTCTTCGGCTATCTTAACCAATATTTCTATAATGCCCGGCCTTTTTTTATGCTTCTCTATCACCTCAAGCAGTTGTTCGTAATCCACCGTGATATTCAGCCCCGATACTTTCCTGCCATCTCGTGATGTGCCCCGCACGACTCCATTATGACAAAGAATCATTCCAACCCTGTTGTAATGCGGATGTCTCTTTATAATTTCTATAAGGGGAATTAAATTCATTTAATAATTTCTTCTGCCCTGGCCAGATCATCAGGAGTATTAATATTAAAAAAAGAAATCAGATCAGGATCCTTTTCACGCAAAATATTTTCAGGAAGCTTTTTGACTCTTACCTTTTTAAAGAACTGTTTAATCTTAAGCTCTTTTTGAATCAGATTATTTTCAATTGGCTTAAGACATCTTTTTGAATATACCGCACAAAGCGGTTCCATCCCATTTAAAGTTTCAGGTACAATAACGTCAACTCCAGTTTCTATACTATTAATAACAGTTTCAACCAACTCCTTTTTCAGGAATGGTGTATCGCATGCCGTAATAAATGTATAAAAATTATTTGTAAAAAAAAGTCCTGTATGTATTCCTGTTAAAGAACTTCTAAATGGGAATATATCAGACACAATATGTAAATCCCATTCAAGATATTTAAGCGGGTCATTGGCAACCAGAATAATCTCATCAAAAAGGGAATCAAATATTTCATATGTTCTGTCCAGAATACGCTTTCCGCCAATACTTATAAATGCTTTGTTCATACCCGAAAAACGCTTATTCTGTCCGCCCGCCAATATCACTCCTGTACAGGGGAATTTCATTACATCAAGACCTTTTTGAACGGTTCACGGTTAACAGTTAACTGCTAACGGTTAATCAAAATAGATAAAATAAAAGTCAAAATCAAGGCAATTTCAGATTTTTTAATTTTGATAAATTTATAACTCTTGATATTAACTTACTTAATGATATAAAAAGGTACTAAGCATAATAATCTATATGAATATACCGGAGAGAACAATGAGCGAATATGATACAATTCTGGATGCATCTGATATAGACCGTGTACTTTCAAGAATTGCTCATAAGATCCTTGAAGTACACAAGGGCGCTGAAAATCTCACACTTATAGGCATTCATACTAGGGGAGTTTATATTGCGAAACGTATCCGGTCCAAGATTAATGAAATTGAGGGCATTGAAATACCGACAGGCAATATTGATATAACTCTGTACCGTGATGACTGGACCAGAATCAGCCACCACCCGATCGTCCAGGCAACAGATATATCCTTTCCTCTCGATGGGAAACAGATTATTTTAATAGATGATGTTCTTTTTACAGGTCGGACCATAAGAGCTGCCATGGATGCTATTATCGATTTTGGCAGGCCCGATCGTATTGAACTTGCGGTGCTTGTTGATAGAGGCCACAGAGAACTTCCGATTCAGGCCAACTATGTTGGAAAATTTATTGAAACAAGGCGCTCGGAAACTGTAAATGTTTTGCTTACAGAACATGATGGTCAGGACAGGGTTATCATAGAAAAGCATTGATATAGACTTTCAGATAAATAATTTCACTGCGTTATCAGTCAAAATCTTCGACGACGTACACATAAGCACGACTTGCTCAGATTTTTCCTTCCAGCCTTGTGAAATGAATTATCTGAAAGTCTATAGGAAGCGAAACTTGAGTATAATAGAACATAAAAAAAACGCTCCCAGGAAAATCAAACTTGGAATTATATCTGTTTCAAGCACTCGATCCTTAAAAGATGATAAAAGCGGATTATGGATAAACAATAGAGCCTTAAAAGAAGGGCACAAAGTTTTATTTCACCACATTATACAAGATGAAATACAAGCCATAACCGAAAATATCCTTGATGCTATACGCAGTCATGAACCTCAGGTTATATTAATGACAGGAGGGACCGGTATAAGCAGCAAAGATGTAACTATTGAAGCGGTACTCCCTTTATTTGAAAAGGCGCTAACAGCATTTGGGCCGCTTTTTGCCCAGCTCAGCTTTGAAAAAATCGATTCTGCTGCTCTTTTATCACGGGCGACTGCCGGCATAATAAACAAAACAATACTCTTCTGTCTGCCGGGTAGCCTTAAAGCCTGTAAGCTTGCCTGCAAGTATCTTATCTTTCCTGAATTAGGGCATCTTGTTAAACATGCCCAGGAATAATTTTCTTAAATCTCCTTTCCCTGTATAAACCACAAATAATCTTTTGTGTTTATAGTTGACCTGTGTAACCAGGAGTGTTACTTCATCACTATGATTAAGGGCTTTCGCGATACTTGGCTCCACAATTTCTTTAAAGAGGATACGTACAAGAAGAAAATTCCTTCCTCTATTCGCAGAAGATTATTCAGAAAATTACAAATACTTGACGATGCAACATGTGATTTGGATTTACGAAGTCCACCAAGCACTCACTTTGAAAAACTGTCTGGTTCGTTACAAGGAAAGTCAGGTATCAGGGTTAACAAGCAATGGCGTTTAATATTTACATGGGATGGTGAACGGGGCGAAGCAAACGGCGTTTACCTGGATAATCACGATTACAAATAATGAGGTGAAATAATGATTATCACAAAATGTCAGCCCGTAAGCGTAGGGGAAATGATAATTGAAGAGTTTATGGTTCCTTTGGAAATTACTCAAGGGCGACTTGCCAAAGCAATGGGGGTAAGTCGCAGAACTGTCAATGAGATATGTACAAACAAACGGTCGATTACAGTTGACACCGCTTTAATGTTGGCAAAGGTATTCAATAATACTCCTGA
>JAJSZW010000171.1:0-4323 GCA_030262895.1 Deltaproteobacteria bacterium
CTCCTCCTTGATCACCCGGAAGTATTCCGGGCGGAACATCTGCTCATCCTCGGTCGAGAGCATGGTGGTAGAGGCGATGGACCGCGCCATCAGGCAGCTCACCGACAATCCAGGGCCGGTGGCCCTCAATGACTACGCATTCCCCGCGCGGACGGCGCAGCAGATCAAGGATACGCCTGCGCCATCCCCGATGACATCCATACCCGAGGAGCCAGCTGATGCAGGAACCAGTAGCGGACACGGTGATGATCCCGTGTCGTGGATGCTCTAAGTTGCTGAGGGTGCCCGCAGGCCCAGTCCGCGCCGCCATGCGGCGCCGAGGAAATTACCAAACCTTCTGCTCGCGGAAATGCCAACAGGTCTATGTCGCGAGGGAGGGAACCAAGATGCAGGAGGAAGCAATTGCTCGACGTTTTGATGCCGCTGCCGGCAAACAATCTCCATCTGGCGCCTGACTGCGTCTACAACCTGGTTGACTACACTGACGTCCCCCTGCGGATCGTTGCTGTTGTTGATGGTGGTCCGCGCAAGGACATCGATGACCTTGAGCGCTCGTTCAAGGAGACGGGGGTCCAGTGGCAGATCAGCCACGACCGCAAGGGCAAGGGGCTGGCTAAATGCCTTCGTGATGGGCTGCTGTTGCTGCAGAATACGTTCGTCGCCTACATCCCTCCGCAGGTCAGGTTTTTGGATAGCCGCTGGTTCGGTAAGGCCCAGCGAGTGCTGGCGGTTGACCCTACTTGCTTGGTGGTGGACATGCAGCCGGACAGTGAGGGTGAGGCGCTTGAGCCGATCAAGCGAAGTATCACTGGCCTGGTGGAGGGGGATAGCATCTTCCTTGCTCGCACGGCCGGATTGCTCGAGGCGCCGTTGCCCCCCTTCAAGAAAGAGTGGGTGCAGGCTCTCGAGGAGTGGGCCTATAACAGTGGATTCTGCGCGTGGAATGCGCCGGGGGTCCGCTATCATTTGATGGAACATGAGGTGCATCAGCGATGTCGAGGCAGCTTAGAGGAAGAGGCGGACCCCTTAGGGTTGCAATCGCCGACGACGCCGGACTGATCTATTCCGACGATTACCGGCGTGGCTGGGTCAATGGCTTCAAGGGTATTGGCTGCGAGGTCAAGGCCTTTGATATCTCTCCTCTCCGGGGGCTTCAGCCCCACCGCCTGGGGCCCTACGTAAGCACGCGCACGCGGGGGTTTGCCAAGGGGCTGGCCAAGAACTTGACGACGTGGCGCCCCGACCTGGTGTTTTGCCATCATGGCCGCGCGGCTTCCAATGAGGAGTTCCTTGCCGAGATTCGCCGCTTCGGCGCGCGCACTGCGGTCTACCTTTGTGATGAGCCCTATGAGTCTGGCGAGACCTGTGGATACTCCCCCCGCTTCAGCGCTGTTTTCACGATGGACTGGTGCACTGTGGCCGCGCACAGAAAGAGCCGTAACGATCGGTCGGCGGTGTTCTACTTGCCGCCGGGGGTCGATGTCGATCATTTCCGGTATGTGTCCTACGACGACAGGCCGGTTTCAGCGTTCTTCCTCGGCAACCCCAACCTCATCCCCCGGCACAAGTGGCTCAAGCCAGTGGAGCGCGTGGTGGAGGGTGCCCAGATTCTCTTCTGGAAGACCCCCCTCAAGGGCGGCCCCCAGTGGATTCCTCTCAAGGAGCACCCGGCTCGATACGCCAGCTGCCGGGTAGGCCTCAATGTGCACCGATCGCCGGTGATCACCAAGGAGTGCTTCAAGAAGCGCGTGCTGGGCCGGCGCCCCCAGAGCCCGGTTCCCAAGGGGATCAAGCTGGTGGCGCAGATGCCTCCTCATGAGGGCACCGGGTTCTGGAACGAGGGCAATCTGCCGGCGAGCCATGTCAACCCGCGCTTTTTGGAGATGGCGGCCTGTGGCACCCTGGTGGTCAGCGACAATCACCGATCGGAGCTCAAGCGCTTATTCCCGATGGCGCCCCAAGCGAGTGACCCCGATCATTTCCTGGAATTGGTTCTGCACTACCTCGATCACCCCGAGGAGGCAGAGGAGATTGGAAAAGCATGCAGCTACCTGGTTTCAAAGCGGCACAGCTACCGACACCGCGCGGCCGAAGTTCTGATCCGACTTGGCTTGAAGGAGTCTGGGGCGGAAGACCTGCATTCCTCCTTGGGGGCGCCGGAGGATTGGTTGAGTCCTCAGGACTTACCGCAGCTAGCGGCGAGCTCGTCATTGGATCCAACTGGACACTCAGAGCGCTGGTCCCCTCGCTATGGCATGTCGTTGATCAATCAGTCTGGAAATCCGAAAGAGGCCTCCTCGACGGATGTCCAGACTCCATGGCTTGCATAGTCAACAAGCGCATGTTCGGGGGTGGCCCCTACTCGACGGCCCACTCCAAGCAGCTGCGCATGATCGGCCGCGGCTATCGCCCCCTGGCCGAGATCATCGTCAAGATGCCGTCCGGGGGCAAACGCAACTCCAAGACGGGGGGCATCGTCTATCCCAACGTAGACCCCTACATGCCCAAGAAGATAACCGACCCTTATCATCCGGGCGGCAACTCGGTCTGTTACATGATCCAGACCGCTCATTTGATGGGGTGCGATCCCATATACTTATTGGGCTTCACCCTAATGAGCGGATCGGGCTACCACTTCGGCATGGACAATCCGGTCACTCGGCGCAGATCCTTTTATGAGGCGGACAGGCCCTTGACATGGCTGCGTTGGTATGAGAAGAATTGGCCTGGTCGTGTGAGACTGTGGCCCGACTGGCAAGGTCCTATCTATGAAGTCTTCCAAAGGCACGAAGCCCAAGGTCAAGATCAAGACCAATCAGACCCGGAAGGTGGGGATGTTCCTCCGCTCGAGCGACATTCGGAAGTTCAAGGGCGAGCATCCGCAGGTGACGACTCAGCACGGCCATAATCCTTGCGGGGGCAAGCGTGGCTGATCGCTCATTCTTGGGGAACGCGGCGCCGGCCAACTCGCCACCGAACCCGCGCGTAGGTGCTGGCGCCTACCCCGGTCGCGGGATGGGCACTTATCAGCGTCGCAAGGGGACGAAGCCGATCAGTTCGCCCCATGACCTGACCGAAGACTTCGAAGATTCTCGAAAGCCAGAAAAGATGGCCCGGCTCTACGAGGAGTCGGTTTCCTTCCCCAACCTGGCCGACAGCCAGTTCGTTGTCGGTCAGGCCAAGGCGGCTGTGCTTGGTGGGCTCAAGGACGTTGTCACCGTCCAGGAGTATCTGCGCAACAAGTGGCTGATCATGTATCGGCTCTACCGCGGCGAGACGATCGCGGCGGCGCCCTACGCGCGCACCCAGCTGCATAGCCCCGAGCCCTACAAGATCGTTGAGACCCTGCACCCGCGTATCATGCGGGCGCTGTTCGGCAACGAGCGCTGGTTCAAGCTCTACGGCATGCACGCGGAGCACGACAAGCCGGCCGAAGCTCAGGAGATGATGTGCCGCGACCAGCTGCGCGCCTGCAGTCACGCTTCGATGGCCGCGCGCCAGATCCGTGACGGCTTGATTTACGGCACAGCGATTCAGAAGCTTTACTGGAAACAGGAAGTGGGCGAGATGCGCTATCGGGAGACCAAGCGCATTCCCAACCCCGACATCCCCGGGGCCACCGTCCTCGAGTCATCTGAGGTCAAGCGCCAGGAGATTACGTTCGACGGGAATCACGTCGACAACGTCAACATCTTTGACTTCTTCGCTCCACCGAATGCGAGCTCGGTCGATGACGCCGAGTGGTGTGCCGATCGCTCGAGCTGGCCGGACTGGAAGGTCAAGGAGATGGGCGAGCTCGGCCACTGGGTCAACCTCGAGCCCCTCCGCAGTTACGCTGGATCGAATGATGTCACGTTCGGCGACGAATACAAGGAGCGCAAGCGCTACGCCTACGGGTCGTTCGACCCCCGCGGCGCGGCAAACTCAGCCCACATTCCGCACTACGAGGTGATCGACTGGTGGGGGCCCCTGGTCATCCAGCAGAGCAATGGCGGCTACGTGACCCGCGAGTGCAACGTGACGATCATCGAGCCCAACGGCCCGGCTATCGTCGCCAGGGTGACCGAGAACCCCTTCTGGCACCGCCAGAAGCCATATCAGGCTTGGCGCCCGATCAGCCTGGAGGATGAGTTCTACGGGATCGGATCGCTCGAGATGATCACCCGGCTGTCGATGGAGAAGGACATGAAGCGCAACCTGCTCATGGCCGCGACCCAGCTCGAAGCCAACCCGATGTGGCTCTTGTCCGACAACGCCAACGTGCCCGATGGCCAGCTGTTGCTGCAGCCCGGCCTCACGGTCCGTGTGCCCGACGTCAACAAC
>JAJSZW010000171.1:4333-5629 GCA_030262895.1 Deltaproteobacteria bacterium
ATCGCCCCGCTCCACGTTCCCCAGGTCTCGGATGCCGCACTCAAGGCTGAGAACATCCTCACGAAGGACATCCGTGAAACTGCGGGCACGACTAGCCCGACAATGGGGGCTCAAGACCCGTTCGGAAAGAGCAAGACTGCGACCCAGCACCAATCGGAAGTCGATGAGGGCAACATCCGCCTGGCGGGCCCGATCAGCTCCTACGAGCAGGACGTGATCATGCCCATGCTGAACCAGATGGTCTGGAACAATCAGCAGTTCATGAGCTACCCCAAGGTGGTGCGCCAGCTCGGCGCCATCGGCCTGCAGTGGCAGGACCGCACCACGATCGCTCCAGAGGACCTGATCGGCAGGTTCCTGGTCCAGCCCCTGGCGAGTCACCGCCTGCTCACCAAGCAGACGCAGGTGCAGCAGCTGGTCAATATCCTCGACCGTGCCCCCATCATCAACCAGATGTATGGGCCCCAAGCGGTCAAGATGCCCAAGCTCCTGGCCATGATCCTCGAGCAGGGCTTCGACGTCCGCAACGTGGATGACTTCATCTCGCTGCCGACCGAGGACGGCAACCTGCTCACCGCGATGCGGGAGCAGGAGCTCTGGTATCATGGCAACGTGCCGCCCGTGCGCTCTGATGACAATCAGATGCGGCACGCCTTTGCTCACCAGGAGGAGCTCAAGGAAGATCGCTTCGAGATGCTGGACCAGAACAATCCCCAGGTCGCGGCCAAGGCGCGGGCGCATGTGGCCGAGCACATGGACAGGATCGCCATGATCCAAGAGCTCCAGGAGGGCATGCTCATGCAGGCGTCTCAGCAGGGGGCCATGCAGCAGAGCATGGGCGGCGGCGGCGGTGGCGGGGGTGAATCCCCGGTCGCTGGGGCAGGTGGCCCGGAGCAAGAGGCCGGCAGCCCCAAGGTTCGCCGCAACGAAAATCAGCGGGGCGAGGGCGGGCCCAAGTCTGAGGCCATGAAGAACGCGCCCAACCAGGGGGCCCAATGATCCACCCCGAGTATTTAGACCAGGACTTCTGGAACGTGGGCAAGCAGGAGCACATGAAGCTCCGCGAGCTCAAGACCAGGGTTGAGGCCAACGATCGGGCGATCCAGATGGGCAAGCGGGCCCTGGCGCTCCAGGGCACCCCCGGCTTCAACGACTTCGTTGAGGCGGTGGAGGGGGCCCGCAAGTTTGTGGCCGACCAACTACTTACGAGCACCAACTCGAATGATTACCTCAGGGTCCTTCAGGGGAAGGCCCAGGCCCTGAACGACGTGATGGCCTTGTTGCGGCAGACGGAAA
>JAJSZW010000172.1 GCA_030262895.1 Deltaproteobacteria bacterium
GTTAAACACATTGACAGTTCCAGAACGAAATAGCATTAAAAATATTTTTAACCTGAAGTGGCTTGATTTCATTATGCCAAAGTTTGATGGGGCTGGTTTACTAAAAGCTGAAAATTTTATCAATTTTTTGTTTGGATCTATTTCTGCACGAACCTTTGAGGAGCTTGATATTCCCTTGTTCGTTGTAACGTCAAATTTCTGGACACGTGAAGAGGTGGTTTTTAAAAGCGGTGAGCTGGTTTCCGCTATTCAGGCCAGCATATCTCTGCCCGGAATCTTTGCACCGGTATTGATAGATGATAAGGTCTTAATAGATGGCGGAGCTGTAAATCCTGTACCTTTCGATATATTACCGAATGATTGTGATCTAACTATTGCGATCGATGTTATTGGACACAGGACAGCAGGCCCAGATCTCATGCCTTCTCTGATGGAGGCTGTTTTTAACACTTTTCAAATAATGGAGAAAAGTATAACCAGGCAGAAACTGCGTGCTGTCTGTCCTGATATTTATATAGAGCCTCATATTTCGGATATTCGTGTTCTGGAATTTCACAAGGCGGAACATATATTCAGGCAGGCGCAACCTGCCAAAGATCAGTTGAAACGTGAGCTTGAGAAGAGGCTGAATAGAGTCGACGCAACAACTTAAGGGAGAATGTGAAATCACCTGCCTCCCGTAAAACGGGTGGTTTGATGAAGACCCCTCGAAGGGGTCTAAAAGCATCGCAATCTCTGCATATTGCAATCCAATATCAAGGACGTAGCCATAAGCTAAAAGACTATGAACATCGAACATCGAACGTCGAATTTTGAATAAGGTATTCTACCAATTTATAAACTGGCGGAGCGAAGCGATTTCATCATTCGATGTTCAACGTTGGATGTTCGATGTTCAAAAAACGCTTTACTCTGCCGTTCAATATTCTCTTGTCAGAAACATTTTATTTCTTAATCTTACGACCATGCCATTAGGGGACGAAATTACTTTGCCATTATCAAAATTCATGCAAAAAAAGCTCCCTATGCTTTTGAAAAGATATGAAATTTCCTATTGTAAAGAAGCTGATTGTATTGAATATTTTATCACAGACAAGAGCACACACGAACAAATCTCGTATGCCCTGGTATTGTCTTTAGACAGATTTTCTAAACAAATTAATGTGGGAAGGTTTTGTCCTGAACTGTACAAACAGCCTCATTGCAAATATTTTTCGGCAGCTTGCTTTTATCTGTTGATAAACCATTTCGCAAAAATTTATCATTTAGCTGAAGGATATGGTATTTATCTTGAGACAAAACCCGCAACCTATAAAAAGTTCTTTTCAATGCTCAAGGATTTTAACTTGAAAGTAAAAAGAATTATACTGTGTAATACTGCCGAGGTCTGTGATGTATATCATCAAGATAATATTGATACTTCGATGATTGTAAAGGAAGTTCTTTGTAGTTGACGGTTTTTTAAAAAATTTTCCTAAAGTTTTTCTTTAGTTCGCACATGGAAACCGCTTTCAGGAAGGACTTTACTTTGCCAAGGTCTTTTTGGCCTGGGGCGGACTCCACACCTGAACTGACGTCCACAGCATCCGGCATGCTGACCGATACAGCATGAGAAATATTCTCGGGCGCCAGACCACCGGCCAGGATCAGGGGATATTTACAGCCAAAGCTTTTAACTTTTTCCCAGTCCCATTCTATTGCATTGCCTCCCGGCAGAACTCCTCTGCCGCATTCCACCAGAAATGCGGATGCTTCGTAATTTTCCGCTTCTTCAATAGTCGGCTTTCCTTCAGCAAACAAAGCTTTTATTACAAGAAGATTTTCTTTTTGAAGTCTGCTGACAAGCTCAGGGGATTCCCGGCCATGCAACTGGACTGCATTAAGGCCACAGAATTCAACCTTATGCATTATATTCGAAAAACTCTCATTAACAAATACTCCTACGGTTTTTACTTCTGAAGGTAAGGCCATGGAAATTTCTTTTGCCTGAATTTCAGACAAATGCCTTGGACTTTTTGGGAAGAAAACACAGCCGATTGCATTTGCCCCGAGATCAGCACATCCCACAGCTTGCTCTACACTGGTCAGGCCACACACCTTAACCTGGGGACAGTTATTATTCATCCAACCCCCTGAGAGACCTCAGAAATGCCTGGCAATTCTCGGCTCTCACAAGGCTTTCTCCGATAAGAAAATTCCATATACCTGCCTGCTGATTTTTAACAATATCATCTCTGTTTTGTATTCCACTGGCGGCAATAGCTATTTGATACGGCTCAAGAAGCGATACCAGTTTGATAGCTGTATCGATATTGGTCTCAAAGGAACTTAAGTTCCGATTATTAATCCCGATCAGCCTGGCCTTTGCCAGTGTTGCTGCTTCAAGATCTTTTTCCGAGTGTATTTCCACAAGAGCATCGAGTTTGAGTTCGTTGCAAAGCTCTAAATAATCATGTAATTGTTCCTGCGAAAGAATACGGGCTATCAGAAGCACCGCATCTGCTCCAATGGCTGAAGATTCATATATCTGATATGAAGAGATTAAAAAATCTTTTCGAAGCACAGGCAGAGTTGATGCGTTACGAGCTTTTTTAAGGTCATCTAAACTGCCTTTAAAATAAGGCTGATCTGTAAGCACGGATATAGCAGCCGCTCCTCCCTTTTCATATTCCAGAGCATATGCTGCCGGATTCAGGTTTAGACAAATGGCGCCCTTAGAGGGAGATGCACGTTTAATTTCCGCAATGATGTTAACTCCTGAAAGACCTGGTTTCTCAAGTTTTTTAATAAACTGCCGTCTTTTAATAGATGTAAAAGCATCCTTATACAGTTGACTCTCTGGAATAAGCTTTTTTGCCTCTGCAATTTCTTCTTTTTTATGTTTAACTATTACTTCTAAAAAGTCTTTTGCCATTTATCCATTTTCCTGTGTAAAACGAACGAGCTCTTCTAATTTTTCTATAGCCTCTCCCTTGTCAATGGAATTTGCAGCAAGCTTTATTCCTTCCTGGAAATCTTTTGCTTTTCCTGCTGCAACAAGTGCAGCGGAAGCATTTATCAATACCACATTGCGTTTTGGACCTTTTTCTCCTTCAAGAATTCTTCTGGTTATTTTAGCATTAGTCTCAGGCTCTCCTCCTTCCAGATCCTTTGGATTTGCTTTTTTTCCAAAAAATTGTTCCGGGGTTATATCAAAAGTGTTTACCAGATCATCTTTGAGTTCGGATATGCGTGTTGGAGCGCAGACTGAAATTTCGTCAAGCCCGTCGTGTCCATGTACGACAAATGCGTGTTTAGTGCCGAGCATTCTCAGAGCATAAGCAAACATTTCAGTCAACTGAGGCGCATAGACTCCAAGAAGCTGACAATTTGCAGCAGCGGGATTTGTCAGGGGTCCCAGCATGTTGAAAATACTGCGCAGTCCAACTTCTTTTCTTGCTTTGGCAGCATATCTCATTGCTCCATGATAAAGGGGTGCGTATAAAAAGCCAATGCCGATTTCCTGAATTGCTTCTTCCACTATTTCCGGGTTTGTATCCAGTTTCACTCCCAGAACTTCAAGAAGATCCGCACTGCCGCATCGGCTTGAAACAGAACGATTCCCGTGTTTAGCTACAGTTACACCGCAACCTGCAACAACAAAAGCAGTTGTGGTTGAAATATTAAAAGTTTGAGCAGCGTCTCCACCGGTTCCGCATGTGTCCACCACATTGGGGGCTGAGACCTGAATGCGCAGAGCTTTTCTGCGCATGGCTCGAGCTGCTCCGGCCAGTTCTTCAAAGGTTTCGCCTTTTGTGGCCAAAGCGGCCATAAACGCACCAATCTGGGCGTCAGTAACGTTACCTGAAAATATTTCAGTGATCATTTGAGACATTTCAGCTTCATTCAAATCATTTCCGTTAACAATTTTTTGAAGATTTTTCCGAAACATAATGGCTATTCTCTCCTTTTTTTGTAATGGCTCAACTTTAAGCTAAACAGAATACCTTAACTTCAGCTCACTTGCAATTTATAATTACTATCATAGTAAGATATTTCTTGCAATATATGAACAAACAATTCAGTGATCCTCATTATACTTTTTTGTTTATATTCCGGTGAGATATAAAATATCATTCTGCATGCTCAAAAAAATAAAATCTTGTATAAGGGCTCGGTCAAAAATAACTTGGCATTTTTGCATCCTGACTTCACCATATCTTTCATCTTTCTGCTCCAAAATTGGCTTGATGTCTATCCATATTTTGCGTAAAATGGAGAGTATGGTGTCCGTTTTTAAAGAAAGGGAAATTGCCGATTTTGTCTTTTCGGATGAGTGGCTGGGCAACACCATGCTTTTCATTGCCGGTCCGCGCCAGTGCGGAAAGACCTCGTTGGTCCGCAAGTTCCTGGAAGAAAAAGGTTGTTCGTCTCTATATTATAACTGGGATATTGAAAAAGTCAGGACCAGGTATCGGAAAGATCCGAATTTTTTTGTCAAAGAGGCATCGCTGTTACGAATTGAAAAACCTTATCTGGTCCTTGACGAAATTCACAAGATGACCCGCTGGAAAAATATCCTTAAAGGCATCTACGATGAATATCAGCATCTGATCAGCATCATTGTGACAGGCAGCGCCCGTCTTGACCTTTTCCGAAGAAGCGGAGATTCGCTGGTAGGGCGATACACCATGGCGCATCTATTTCCTTTTTCGCTGAGGGAATGGGCCGGCAATATCAATGATATGTCTTCTTCTTGGCTGCACGAAGATGGCGACTGGAAAAATATGGCAAAGACCTTCGATGTCAAGCTTGCCGAATCTCCGTCTGTTTCAAAAGATTTGGCAGAGTCCTACTACAGGTTTGGACCTTTTCCTGCCCCACTTATTTCCGGGTCTGAAAAGCGGTCTCGGAAATGGCACAGAGATTATATCACCCTTCTGGTAAGAGAGGATCTGCGCGACCTGTCCGGTATTCGAGAACTTGACAGGGTTTCTCATCTGGTGGAATTGCTTCCCGGCCGCGTGGGATCACTCCTTTCCCTTCGAAGTTTGGGAGAGAATCTTGGAGCCAATCATTCTACTGTAAAAAACTGGCTTGAAGCGTTGCGCAAACTCTATCTAATTTGGCCTCTTCGTCCGTACACGGGAAAACTGCATCGCACCCTCCGGAAAGAGCCCAAATGGTATTTTCTGGATTGGACCTTTGCCGGCAGCGAAAGCAGCCGGTTTGAAAACCTGATTGCAAGCGCATTATACCGGTTTATCACCAGTCTTAATGATCGAGGTTGGCCGGAAGTAAAGCTTCATTTTATGAGAACATACGATAAGAAAGAGATTGATTTCATACTCACCCTGAACGAAAAACCTGTTCTGGCGATTGAAGCCAAACTGGCCGATACAAAATTTTCACCTCAACTCAGAAGATTCCGCAAGGCTGTGGATGGGAAATTTCCCATATTGCAGGTAGTCAGTCAGCCGGGGATTTTTCTGAAAAAGGGGCCTGGTGAATATCTGGTCGGTTATGACAGGTTGCTGATGGCGCTTTAGCGTCTACGCGCCGTTTTGGCCATTTCCATTCAGGAAAACCATGGCCTGAGACAAAACCTC
>JAJSZW010000173.1 GCA_030262895.1 Deltaproteobacteria bacterium
GGCACCTCTTTTAAAGAAAGATTTTCAATCTGAACTGTAAATTCTCTAAGCCGCATGGAAAGAACTGCAAGCATGTTCATGGCCAGGGATGGGTTTGTGGTAATAAGTTTAACAAATGCGGTTCTGGGGAAAAAAAGGAGATGGCTTTTTAACATAGCCTGAGCATTTGCAGGGAGTTTTTTCCCTGAAAAGACAGGGACTTCACCAAAAGGGTTTCCCTGCCCGTAAATGTGAAGGAGCTGTTCTTTGCCGTCTATTGAGGCTTTAAAGATTTTAACTTTGCCGTCTGCAACCACATAAAATCCGTTTCCCTCATCACCCTCTAAAAAGATTATTTCTCCTTTGCCATATCTTTTTTCAACTGCTATCCTCACTATCTCGTTTACCTGGTTTTCAGGCAGGCCGTTAAAAAGGGATGTGTTGTCGATTATTTCTAATATGTTTTTCATAAGTTAAAAATAGCACTTTTTTTTGATTTAAGTCAAGGCATTGAGCCTGTTTTATATGTAATCTGTGCATAAAAACAGGAAATGATTCGTTAAAAAAATAGCTTAAGGAGAAAAAACCAAAGGAGGAAAATTATGTTTTGTTTTCAATGCCAGGAGACAGCAAAGAACACAGGCTGCACCGTTAAAGGTGTTTGCGGGAAACCGGAAGATACCGCAAACTTGCAGGATCTTTTAATCTATGTGTTAAGGGGTATTGCCGTTTATGGTGAAAAAACAAAAGAACTCGGAACCCTGGACAGAAAAACCGGGTTGTTTGTTGCGCAGGGCCTTTTTACAACCATTACCAACGCCAACTGGGATGATGACCGGTTTATTGCCATGATTAAAGAGGCATTAAAACGCAGGGAGGCGCTTAAAGAGAATTTCTTGGCCGCATACAGGGAAAAATATGGAAAAGATTTTGATGAGAAACTGCATGATTGTGCAACATGGTTTTCTGATGATGATGCCCGGTTTCATGAAAAAGCCAAATCGGTGGGCGTTCTTTCAACTAAGGATGAAGACGTTCGCTCTTTAAGGGAGCTTTTGATCATAGGCCTGAAAGGAATTGCCGCTTATGCGGATCATGCCGCTATTTTGGGATTTGAAAAAGAAGAGATTTACGATTTTCTAATGGAAGCTTTTGCATCCACCACAAAAGATTTGTCCGTGGACGATATGGTCGCGCTTGTAATGAAAGCCGGAGAGATTGCGGTAAATACGATGGCATTGCTGGATGAAGCAAATACAACCGCTTATGGCAACCCCGAGATCACGGAAGTAAATATCGGTGTTGGAAAAAATCCAGGGATTTTGATCAGCGGTCATGACCTTAAGGATATGGAAGAGCTTTTAAAACAAACCAAAGGTACCGGTGTGGATGTATATACACACGGCGAAATGCTTCCCGCCAATTACTACCCGGCATTTAAAAAATATGATCATTTTGTGGGCAACTACGGTGGTTCATGGTGGCACCAGAACAAGGAGTTTGAATCCTTTAACGGTCCTATCCTTATGACTACAAACTGTATTATTCCCATGAAAAAGGATAATACATATCAAAGCAGGATCTTTACTACCGGAATGACAGGTTATCCTGGTGTAAAACATATACCGGACAGACCCAAAGGCGGCTCAAAAAACTTCTCGGAAATTATCGAACTTGCAAAAAAATGTGATGCGCCGACAGAACTTGAAACCGGCAAGATTGTGGGAGGTTTTGCCCATAACCAGGTACTTGCACTGGCTGATAAGGTGGTTGATGCAATAAAATCCGGAGCTATCAAGCGTTTTATCGTTATGGCAGGCTGTGACGGCAGGCACAAATCTCGAAACTATTTTACCGAAGTTGCCAGGGCGCTACCGAAAGACACAGTGATTTTAACCGCCGGTTGTGCAAAATATCGATACAATAAGCTTGATCTCGGAGATATCGGCGGGATTCCAAGGGTTCTCGACGCAGGTCAGTGTAACGACTGTTATTCTCTTGCGGTTATTGCATTGAAGCTCAAAGAGGTCTTTGAGCTGGATGATATTAACGATCTTCCGATCTCTTTTGATATCGGGTGGTATGAGCAAAAGGCCGTGGCGGTTCTTTTGGCACTTCTTTTTCTCGGGGTTAAAGGTATTCGTCTTGGGCCCACTTTGCCGGCATTTATTTCTCCAAATGTCCTCAAGGTTTTGGTGGAAAAATTCGATATCAAACCGATTGATACCGTGGAGACCGATATCGAGGCAATGATGGAAGGAAAGTAAAGAAGCGTGATTGATAAAAGGATTAGCCGATGAAAAGACTACGTAAAATCATAGAAATTGATGAAGAATTATGTGACGGCTGTGGCCAGTGTGTGCCAGGCTGCGCAGAAGGATCATTGCAGATTGTTGACGGTAAGGCAAAGATGGTTTCGGATAATCTTTGTGACGGTCTTGGGGCATGTATCGGCGAATGTCCCAATGGCGCCCTCAGGATTATCGAACGTGAAGCCGAGGAGTTTGACGAAGAGGCAGTAGAAAAATATCTGGCAGAAAAAGAAGCGGCAAAACAAAAGCAACAGCCGGTATTGGCCTGCGGGTGTCCGTCAACTAATATCCAGACATTTGCACCGGTTTCATCATACCGGGAAGCAAACATACCGGCTGGCTTTGAAGATAGTGAATCCGCCCTTTCTCACTGGCCGATTCAGATACGGCTGATACCTGCAACAGCGCCGTTTTTAAAAGGCGCAGATCTTCTTGTGCTGGCGGATTGCTGCGGTGTCGCCATTCCGACTTTACACAAGGATTTGCTCAAAGGCAGGGTTGTTATGATAGGATGCCCGAAATTTGACGACATTCAGGAATACGTCGAAAAGTTTGCCGATATCTTTAAAACTGCGGATATAAAAAGTGTTCTCTCAGTTGTCATGGAAGTTCCATGCTGCTCCAGCTTGCCCATGATTGTCAAAAAGGGCATGGAGGCAGCAGGGAAGAATATACCCATAAAAGAGCTGGTCATCAGTACGAGGGGCAAAATACCGGAGCAAAAGTAAAATGTTTTTTCGGGAACTCAAGGGGACGCTCTTAACTATTTAACTTGATTGGGAGGAGGGCTAAACTGTTACAATATGTATATCTAATGCGTCTAATAAGTTAAAAAAGTTAACTGCGTCCCTCTGTTTCCCCAAAAAAATATTTCAATCCAGATCCGAAACTTTTACAACCTGCCTGTATTCAACGCCTTCAAATTCATCAAAATGCGCTTTGCCGCATTTGATTTTTCTTTTCTCGCTGTCTTTCAGCTCCTGATTTTCAGATTTGGTTTCCGCTACAAAATAGACAGTTTTCTCGTTTTTCTTTATAAGCGCCCAGTCAGGAGTATAGTTTCCTATAGGAGTTTTTATTTTAAACCAGAACGGGAGTTTGAAATAGAATTGAACATCTTCACGTATTTCGCACTCTTTTGCAAACTGATATTCAACGTGTGAGTCAAGAGGCACCATGTTGCCCAATATTGTTTTTTCTTTTTGAGAAATATAAAATGTCATATCGTTAACATGAATTTCATAATCCTCGAAAAGCCGCATTTCATATTCAACATTCCCGATTTTTTCATACTTGATACCATCAATCATGAGTTCATTCAGGGTTTCTTGTATTTTTGCAACCGCATTATCAAGAAACAACTGAGGATTGATAAGGACATCATCAAGCCTGCCTGATTCGATAAGTATTCGCAGGATGGTTGAGCGGGTTAAACCTGTCCTGCTTTGAATATATGCCGGCACGTCAGGAATTTGAAAAGCCTTGTCCCAGAGAGTTGAATAGCTTGAAACAACATCGCTGATAATGCCGCCCTCATCAAATTTTACAGATGTTTTTGTGGATTTAATAACCGCCTTTTTTATTTCAGGCATGTTTCTGATTGCTCTTGACGCTTTATCAACAAGCTCGCCGGTCTCATAAATGACCTTGTATTTTGTGCGGTGTTTTATTTTATCCCAGAGTTTTTTGAAATTCTCATCAAGTTCAAACCCCTTGCGGTACTTTACCTTTTTTCTCTTTTTCCTGTTTTTAATTCTACCCTTGAATGAGACTCCGCACTCATTTTCTATTTCATTTTGAAGCTGTTTTGCAAAGTCTTCATAACTTTCATTTGCAATAACAGTCAGTTTGTTTATCACAGGATTCTGGATTCTCAGGCCGGACTGGTCAACCGCAAGCCTTAAGCCTCTTCCTATTTCCTGCCTTTTCTTCAAATCAGAACGGGTTTCATTCAATGTGCAGATCTGAAAAACATTCGGGTTGTCCCAGCCTTCGCGCAGTGCGGAATGGCTGAATATAAACCTTAACGGCTCATCAGTGCTAAGCAGCCGTTCCTTATCCTTCATTATCAGTTTAAAAGTGTCAATGTCGGCCTGTGATTTTGCCGCTTTTTGAGTATCCTTGAACTTACCTTTTTTATCCTGTGCAAAATATCCGTTATGAACAGCTTCAACAGAAAAAGGTATCAGCCCCTTGTATGCCGATTTAGAGCTGATTGCCTTGAATGATTCCTCAAACCATTTTGCAAATTTTCCATGCGCTGGATTTCCGCTCTCATCGTACTGCCGGTAGTTGGCGACCCTGTCTATAAAGAACAGGGAAAGGACTTTAATCCCTTTATCCTTATATTTCTTTTCCTTGATAAAGTGTTCCTTAACGGTTTTTTCAATCTGGAATTTCATTACTTCATCAGTCATGCCGCCCTGTGAGTCGCCCACAAAAAGATCCTCGCCATTTGACAGAGAAATAAATTCCGATCCCACATCTATGCCGTTTATAATATAACCCTGCCTGTAAATTTCCCTGTTTTTGGAAAGTTTATAAAGGTCATCCCCGACTTTTGCAGTAACGGTTTTTCTTTTCACGCCATCGTTTGTATTTACATCAATGGAAAGTCTGGCAGATGTCCGTGTTTTTGTGGCAGATACTTTTTCAAGCCTGATAAAAGCGTTATTAAAATCGTTTTCAGTTACAATGGAGTCCACTTCAATCTGTTTAACCAGCCCAAGATCGTATGCTTTTACCGGATCAAGGCTGTATATAAGATTATACTGATTGGTGTGAGTTGCAGAATAACGAAGAGTGCAGGAATAGTTCAGGTTTTCAATGGCCTTTTTCCTGATCTCGGTTTCCATATTCTGGGGCTCGTCAACAATTACAAGCGGTCTTGTGCTTTGAATGAATTCAATCGGCTCTTTGCCTGTAAGTTTGTCATTGGGCCTGTTGATAACATTTTCATCTTTTGCAAATGAATCAATATTTATAACCAGAATCTGGATCGCATTGTTTGAGGCAAATCCCCTGAGACTGGAAACTTTTCTGGAATCATACACATCATAATTTACAGGGGTTCTGTCATAAAGGTTCTGAAAATGATCAAAGGTAATTTCAAGATTTTTAAGGACACCTTCGCGGATGGCCACACTCGGAACAACTATAACAAATTTTTTAAAACCATACTTTTTATTCAGCTCATATATCGTTCTGATATAGACATAAGTTTTTCCCGTGCCGGTCTCCATTTCAACGGAAAAATGCATCCCGTTC
>JAJSZW010000174.1 GCA_030262895.1 Deltaproteobacteria bacterium
GGTAATAATGGCGTGCCTTGTTTTATGAACGCAAATAATAGACAGGCCTGTTGCTATTATAACTACCACAAGTTTTTTCTTTTAATTGAGGATTCTGTGGCATTCAGTAAATGTGTAGAATATGTTGTCGATAAACCCAAGAATCAGAATAGTTATTCGAATATATATGGCTCGAAAATGTCTGTTGATGATTTTTCTAAAACGCTGTGTTATTTTCCCCAATATAAGATAGCTGATGATGAATTAATTGGGTTTAAATACGTTGGGAAAGGCCATCCCCAAAAACATTTTTTTGAACATAATGGCGATCAAGTCGAATTGCCAGATATCAAGAATGTGAATAATTTGAAACCACGTTCCAATTTATATGCGAAAAGTGAATATCATCTGACCCAAAACAAAACCGATTCCGCCACGCCCTCGAGTGCATTTAATAAACTCATTAATATGGATGCCATAAAAAGCAGGCTCCCCAAAAATAACTTTACAAGTGCACAACCACAGAATAGTTCCATACATCCTGTTACCTTGTCTTTTTTTGCAGATAAAAGAGCTGATGCTCTTTTATCATTAATAATATGTGATGACGGGGAGGAAACACCTGCTGAAACCAAGACATTAGTTGAACAAGCATTAGGAAGTATACACAATGAAATATTCACGCGGCGGCAGGAATTTCTTGAAAAGTGGTGCATGACCCTTGGTGAACGTGTTGATGATATTTGTCAAAAAGAAATAATACTCAGATCAAATGACGCCGATGATAAACTATCTGATGATGAGGAAAGGCAAAAAGAGGCTAAGAAGAAAGCTATGCAATTTGCTTTTGAAGCTATTTGCGAAATGGCAAAAATTCTGGCAGTACAAGAATCTGATGGTTTTTCTGAAAACGCTTCTAAACAATTTATCTATAATCCAAAAAAACAACCTTCCGGTCAAATTTTTAGCTATATTGAAAAGTATTGTGTTGATAATATTAGTTCAGACCGCAAGGAATACGTAATCGAATTTTGCAAAAAGGCGGAAATGTATGCTGAACAATTTGTTTCTTCAGAAGGTAATCTTAAGGGTAGGCTTTCAGCGCCCACTGTGAGAAAGCTTAAAAGAATATCCCTCACTTCAAACCCCGTTAACGCAAGAATTCTGATACGTGGTGAACCGGGAGGGGGGAAAGGTGCGACAGCAGAGGATTTTCATCTTTATTGTATGAAAAGAATTGCTGAAGAAATTCAAAAAATAGAAGAAGGCTGGATTAAAAATATAGTTAAATTTGAAATAGATGCGCTGGGAGATGGGAACGATAAAAAAGAAAAAATGAAAGAACTTAAAAATGATCCTTATCCATACCTATTAACGCATAGTAAATATTCGCAAGAAATTCAAAAAATAGGACAAGATCGGATTAATAATATAGCTAAATTTGAAATAGATGCGCAGGAAGGTGGGGATGATGAAGTAGAAGAAAAGAAAGAACATGTAACTGATCTTTATACATACCTGATAAAGCATAGTAAGTATTTGAAAGAAGTGGAGAAAAAGCTTCAGGAAATATTTTTACTTCCTGCAATATACAGGGAAATAAGCGAGGGGGCCGAGGCTGACTTTTTTATGAAACAAATCTCTAACACGGGTTGGTGGACCTGGAATAGAACTCCTGATAATAAAAAAGGCAAGCAAGAAGAACTACTAAAGGAACTTAATAGTTCAATAACTGCTCTTAATGATGTTCAGAAAGAAATAAAAGAAAACATCCGCATATTAGAAAAAAAAACAAATAGTGCACACAAAGAGGTAGGTGCTGCATTAAACTTTTTTGGTATTAGTGACGATCCCAAAGAAAAGGATCGTGCCAAAGAAGCGAAAGGTGCCAAAGAAAATCTTATAAAATTATATGTTGAATTATTAAGAAATAAGATAAAATATGAAGATTCATCCAAAAAACCGGATTGGTCATTCAATTTCCTCCAAGTAAACTGTGGTATATTGGGCGGGAAAAACAGTGAGCTTGCCGAGGCCATAGAGAGATTGTTTGGTAAAGCTGGAGATTATCAAAAAGCTATGCCCGGTCTCTTTCAGACATGTTCCTACATGGGGGGGACTCTTTTTCTTGATGAAATTGCCGATGCGCCTCTACGAATTCAGGACAATCTTTTAAGACCGCTTGAAGAGGAAACGGTCAGTCGTCCCGGTTGGGAAACATTTGATGAAGAAGAGGATAACATCAGGATTGTCGGAGCTACTTTCAAGGATCTGTTTAAACTTGCCCAGCAATATCAGGAAACCCTCCCTTCTGGGAATCCAAAAGGATTCCGACCGGATTTACTAACTCGCCTGACACGCAACACACCTGTGGCGGTATCTCCTGTCTGGAATTATTTCGTGCCGACAAAAATTGTGGATGATGATTTTTCCAGTCAATTTGCATTTGTATTAAACAACTCGTGGGAAGTATCCACGGCTTTCTGGCTAGATGTCTATTTTATGGTATTCAAACAAATAGATGAACATGTATTCAAAGCAAGGCATCATATTCCAGCCGGTACTGAAGGCCGACGAAAATTTGCTTCAAAACTCACAATGCGTTTATTCAAAGAAGTTGGAAAAATTGCCCGATTAAATACCAAATCTGACGAAAAACCGGAAGAGAGTGATCCGCAAATTAATAAGGCTAAACATTACCTTCGCCGGATGCTGGATTACTTACTTGTGGAAACAAATTAAGGGTATTTGCCATGGCCGTTCAAGAAGATACCCTTATTAATAAGATATCTATTCATTATAAAGAGAATAGATTATTAGAGTGTCGCAATATCATCCTGACTCCCGGCACTGTGAGTGCTTTGGTCGGTTCAAGCGGCAGCGGCAAAACACTCACTGCCCTGGCTCTGCTAAACCTTATCCCCTTTGCAGCACCTGGTTTAAAGGCCGAAGCAGACATTACTTTTCCAACCCCCGCCAATGGTTTTAGATTGTCATATGTCCCTCAGGGTACGGGATTTCATCTGCAGCCCACAGTATCCATTCGTGCCCAGATCCGAAATCTGGTTTGTGGCAAAGGCGGACTTAGCTCTGAAGCCTATTCAGAGAAAGACGTTCTCCAACTATTACGACGAATGCGCTTTCGTAATCCTGAAAAACTAATAACATTCACCCCATTGGAACTCTCAGGAGGTATGTTACAGCGAGTTTTGTTAGCTGTTGCTTTTTTAAGACGTCCTCATTTAATGATTCTGGATGAACCGACGACTGCGTTGGACAGCTATGCCAGAACAAGTGTTTATCGAGAAATTTTAAATTGTGTGAAACAATATAACACGACAGTATTAATACTTACTCACAACAATAGAGATATTTCGGTCCTGGCAGACCGGGTATATGTCATAAATAATGGCAAAATAACCTCCGGACCGGAACCAAAAACATTTTCACATAATACATTTACAGGTCACAAACGGAAGGAACAACCATCTATTCGTGAAAGTAAATGGAAGATTACGGATTTAGCCGTTTCCTTATCTTCAAAGAGAAAAACCTTTGGCCCATCTTTTTTTGGAAATAAAACCAATCGGGAACCTTTTTGTATAGAGCCTTTTTCTATTCAATTAAACACTTCCGATTGTCTGGGCATAATTGGTGAATCCGGATGTGGCAAAACCACATTGTTGCGTGCCATGGCTTGCCTTATAAAAATTAACGGCGGACAAATTTTATTAGACGCTGAAGATTTAACACAAAAGTCCCAAAAGGAATTACGAGTATTACGAAAATATTTCCAGGTAGTCTTTCAAGATTCTTCAAAGAGTTTAAATCCATTATTAACGGTGAAAGATATACTTCGAGAGCCCTTTATTATTCACAAAGAAAAAGTGCCGGATGAAAATACATTAAAAGATGTTTTGACTCGTGTTGTTCTCCCTAAAAATATACTGGACCGGAAAGTCACCGAATTAAGTTTCGGCCAGCGGCAGCGCCTGGCCTTGCTTCGCGCCTTATACTGTTTTCCCCACCTTAAAGTGCTGATGATCGATGAACCTTTTTCTGGTCTTGATGCAGAAGCGGCCCGTGCTGTAATCGCTTTTTGGCGTGAAAAAGCTGATCATCTTATTACAATTATGGCATCCCATGAAATTGAGTGGATTCAAGCTCTTTCGAATAAAGTGCATGTTATAAAAGATGGCAACCATATTGAGACTTTTAATGCTTTTCAAAAAGATACTATTTCAGAATATACGCAAACATTTTGGGAGGCCGGGTTGGTCTCTGATCGTGAATCCTTAATGAAATTTCATGATGTCAAAAAACCATAGGGGGGTCGAAAACCATAGTGAGTAAAAAGGGGTCAGGTCTACGTTTGACCCTTACTAAATGCTATCCTGTTATAAATTTCGCACCCCCTTTGTTGTTTTCGGGAAAGAAGAGGGGAAATATCCTTTATTTTTCTGTTTGACATTTATTTTTCTGTTTGACATTGATTTAATGGCCGTTTTAAGTAGTTTTAATGGATCGGAGATGTATTTTTCACCCTCCGTTTCCGTTCCTTATCACTCACACTGTTAATTTGCCCAATATCAATTATGGTGATTCCCTGGCACGTCCATTAACCGAATACCGGCAAAAAGACCGTGTTGATGTAATTCTCGCCAATCCTCCCTTTGGCGGAGTGGTCTCCAACAACAATGAAAATAATTTTCCACGGACTTATCGCACAAAAGAATCAGCAGACCTGTTTCTAATCCTCATGATCCATCTGCTCAAAAAAGGCGGCAGGGCGGCAATTGTACTGCCGGACGGCTCACTCACCGGCGATGGGGTTAAAGAGCGTATCAGAAAAAAATTGCTGAAAGACTGCAATCTGCACACAATAATCAGATTACCCAACTCGGTATTTCAGCCGTATGCTTCAGTGGCGACCAATCTTCTGTTTTTTACCAAAGGAGAAAAAACAAAAACCGTCTGGTACTACGAGCATAAACTTCCCCAAGGCTACAAAGCCTATTCCAAAACCAAGCCGATTAAGCTGACGGAATTTGACGGTTTAAAAAAATGGTGGACAAAGCGAAAGGAAAATGAGCAGGCATGGAAGGTGGACATTGGCGCCATTAAAAAGAGCGGGTACAACCTGGATATTAAAAACCCTCACCAGCCTGAACCCGAAAAACAGTACAGCAGCGGAGAACTGCTGGGTATGCTGCATCAGTCCTTTGCCAAAAATGATGAACTGCTTGCTCAGCTTAAAGAGGTATTAAGCTAATGACCGGAATTGCGAAAACTACTGAATACAAAAAGTTTCTCAGAGAGATAAAGGCCAGAATACAGACTGCTCAAATCAAGGCGGCT
>JAJSZW010000175.1:0-4688 GCA_030262895.1 Deltaproteobacteria bacterium
AACAAAGATCGTGCTGCTTGAGTCCATGAGTATGACGATGATAGGAATTATCGCAGGTATTATAATGGGAAGTATTATAACCTTTTATTTCCAGGTCAATGGGATAGACATTTACGGCTCATCTGAAATTCTGAGCCAGTTTGGCATATCCGGACGCATTCATCCCCGGCTTTCAATACTTTCCGTTTTCAGCGGGCCTTTAGCGGTGCTTTTAATTACCTTTTTAGCTGCCCTGTATCCGGCTCTTAAGATAAGGGGGCTCAGGCCTGCTGAAGCGATCGCTTATGTATAAGGATTTTTCATGTACTTGCAAATAGCATGGCGAAATATATGGCGAAATCCAAGAAGAACAACAGTTATTATGATTGCTGTAATAATTGGTGTCTGGAATATGATTTTTTTAGGAGCACTTATGAGGGGGATAGTTGTAGCGATGGTAAATAACGGCATATCTACCCTTACAGGAGATATTCAGGTTCACCAAAAAGGCTTTCGAAATGATCCGGTTATTGAAAACAGTATTAAAAATCCGGAAATCCTGGAAACCATACTTAATAATACTCTTCCATCAGATGCAAAATGGGCATCAAGGGTTAGGGTCAGCGCCATTGCCAACAATGCCAGACATTCGAGCGGTATTACCTTAGCAGGGATCGACCCACTAAGAGAAGCCGATATCTCATTCATTGGAGAGGCAGTTGTCCAGGGAAGTTATCTCAAGGCGGATGATAAAAACGGGATCATGGTGGGTCAGGCGCTGGTTGATAAATTTGAGACCAAACTGGGCTATAAGCTCATTTTGATGTCTCAGGATACTTCTCGGGAAATCGCTTCACGTGCATTTCGTATTTCAGGGATATTCAAAGCTGAACTGGAATCCACAGAAAAAAAGTTTGTTTTTGTGAACATGCCCGTACTTCAGCAAATGCTTAAACTTCAGAATGGTATTTCTGAAGTATCCATTATTCTGCCGGATCACCAGGATGCGCACCATGTTAAAAACACCTTAAATGCTGACCTTCCATCTAACCTTGAAGCTGCTACCTGGCGAGAATTACTGCCAATGCTGGATGCTTACTTAAAAATTTATGATGGCTTTATTTTAATATGGTATCTTGTTGTTTTTATTGCCATGGGTTTCGGCATAGTAAATACCACCCTTATGGCTGTGTTTGAAAGGATGAGAGAGTTCGGCCTGCTCAAGTCCTTAGGAATGAAACCTGGACGGATTTTTGCAGGAATATTGACTGAAACATTAATACTGCTGCTAATCGGCATGGCAATAGGAAATATTCTGGCCTTTTTATGTGTATATGCTCTATCAGGAAGCGGTATAGATCTTTCCTCCTTTGCAGCAGGCGCTGAATTTGCAGGAATGTCGCGTGTGATTTTTCCTGTTATTTCCATCTGGGATCTTTCAGCAGCTAATCTGGTGGTGTTTGTTCTTGGCCTTCTGGTAAGCACTTATCCTGCAATCAAGGCAGCAAGGTTTACGCCGGTTGAAGCTTTATGCCACACCTGAACGTGATACGAGTGAAGATTTCTTTGGAGAAATAAAATGAGCATCGTGGAATGCATCAACGTTAAAAAGACATATAAACAGGGAAAAGTTGAAGTCGCAGCGCTCAGGGGCATAAATCTATCTATTGACAAGGGAGGTTTTGTTGCCCTGGCAGGCCCTTCAGGATCAGGCAAGACAACTATACTTAATATGATAGGGGGGCTGGATTCTGCTGATTCAGGCCGAATAGTAGTAGCAGGGAATTCCTATGAAAAAATGACTCAATCCCAGATGGCTGAACTTAGATTACACAGTATCGGCTTCATATTCCAGGCATATAATCTTATTCCTGTTCTGTCGGCACTGGAAAACGTTGAATATGTTATGCTGCTTCAGGGCATTCCGGCAGATGAGAGACGAAAAAGAGCAAAAGCCATACTGGATGAGGTGGGACTTGAAGGCAAGTATGACAGGCGCCCGGCCGAGCTATCAGGAGGTCAACAGCAACGGGTGGCTGTTGCAAGAGCAATTGTATCTGATCCAATAATCGTGCTCGCAGATGAACCCACAGCAAACCTGGATTCCAAGAATGGTCAGGGGCTGCTGGAAATAATGAAAGAAATGAACAGCAAAAAAAATGTCACGTTTATCTTTTCTACTCATGAGGAAATGGTTATGGAATACGCCCGCCGGATAGTTTATATCAAAGACGGCATGGTGGCAGAGGATCGGATCAAGGGAGAATAGCCTGTTTTGAATTTGATCACACCTGAAGCTCACGCACAGCCGGTTTGTTTCATATTATCTAAGATGCCAAGAGGCTGTAAATTTCTGCTTATATACCTGCATGTAATAATTCTTATAGCTTTAACCAGCCCTGCCGTTTTGTCGGCATCACCAGACATTCAAAACCGGCCGGGGCAATCTTTTTTTGATATCAATCAAAACAAACCGTTAAAATGGTATGAAGAGATTGACGCTAAGTGGGGCGGACATGTTAAGGTGCGAGGAGATGTATCATGGCCCGACGATGAATCATACTTCAAACCAGCAGGAACCGGCGCTTACTATGACGGCTTTGCAGAATTGCGACTCAAGAATAAACTTTTTCCGGCAGATTGGGGCTATTTAGAAACTCATTATGAGGCCATTTATGCGGAAGGAGACACCCGTCGCAAATTAAACAAACTGGCCCGGTTTTACCCCGACCTTTATGGTTCTTTGATAACAGGCGGCTCTGTTGAAGATAACCGCCGTTTAATGGACTTGACCAAAACGATTTGTAATAATGACGAGTATAGCCTGCACCACCGGTTAGACAGGCTTGTACTTGTTTTGCAGCCGGAATGGGGCAACATACGCATTGGACGTCAGGCTTTAACCTGGGGAAACGGCCTGTTATTTAATCCAATGGACTTGTTTAATCCCTTTGCTCCGACAGATATCGACAGGGATTATAAAATCGGGGACGATATGATAACTACCCAGTTTTCATTATATAAAACATATGACTTCCAGTTCCTCTATGTGCCCCGACGCGATTCTGATAGTCATAATGTAGAATGGAATGATTCATCACTTGCCGGCAAGCTCCACTTTGTATCAGGTACCACTGAATTTGATATAATGGCCGGCCTGCATTACAAAGACGAAGTAATCGGCTTTGGCTGTCAAGGATATCTTGGAGATACTGTCTGGCGCATGGATGCCACCTGGACTTTCCTGCCTGAAGAGAGCGGAAAAAACGGCTACCTGTCGGTGGTAGCAAATATGGACTACTCATGGGTATGGCTGAAAAAAAACTTTTACGGGTTTATAGAATTTTATTTTAATGGTCTTGGCAAAAATAATTATACAAAAGCATATGCGGATCCGGATATTTCTGAGCGTTTGGTCAGGGGAGATATGTTTTCTTTAGGACGAACTTATTTAAGCGGCGAAATACAGGCAGAACTAAATCCTCTGCTGAATGTATATCTTACGATTATAAATAATCTGTCTGACCCTTCGGGAATATTACAACCCCGACTCAACTGGGATATGGCTGAAAACACACAGCTCACTTTTGGCGCGAATATCGGTTATGGAAAAACAGGAACCGAGTATGGCGGGTTCAAGATAGATCAAACAAATTACCTTAATAAGCCTTCAGATAGCGCATTCCTGTGGTTAACATACTTTTTCTAATTTCTCACAAGCTTATTTCACCACATCCGCTGTGTTGCAGGCCATTCGTGGTGAAATACCACAACTTCATAGCCTGCGCCTCCTTGCGTCTGCGGCAAACTAAGTTGGACTTTTTACAAAGCCATCACTCATAATGTAATGAAAATTATAAGCATCAAATCATACAGAAATGGTTATACTGGAATCTTTGAAGAAGATGACAAATATGTATTATTCAATCTTTCTAAAAACGGAAAATTAAAAAAAATAAATGAATACAATAAAGAGGAATATGTTGATTACAATCATTTTGTGGGGATGATGAGTAAATTTATACCTTATGGTTCTTTTCTTAAAGAACCGGTTAAAATAGAGTCAATAACCATTGAAGAACTTGACAGAATTTTTTCGAAGATAAAATAATCAGATAAAAAGTTTATATGAGGGCGTTGGTATGACCTTTGATGCATGAACCAGAGAAACTTCATAATTTATTAATAATCACTGTAGTCAGGCATAATCCAGCTTATACCTGATGGTTATACCAGGGGTGAGGGATGAAGAAGTTAAGTCTTTTATCATTTAGAAGTTTTCGGGCAAAAGTTACGTTGGTTTTGGTTTTATCAATGCTCTTTGTCGGAGTAATGAATAACTTCTTAATCTATAAGTTTGCTCTTGATTCACAGTTTGATGCACTTAGAAATCAATTAATGATAATTGCCCAAACAGCAGCCTTAACGATTGATGCAGATACACTTATGAAGGTTCCCTTAAACCCGGAAGGAGCAAATACCCCTCAATACAAAAATATTGTCCGGAAATTAAAAAAAATAAAAGAAATAAACCTGCCTATTAAGTATATATATACTATGACAAAAACAGAAGAAAAAGGCATTTGGCAGTTTATTGTTGACCCCACCCCTCTTGATGAAGAAGATGCATCTTATCCGGGGGATAAATATAATGTTGCTCGTTTTCCCGAGATGCTCAAAGGGTTTGATAATCCTTCTGCGGACAAGAA
>JAJSZW010000175.1:4698-5261 GCA_030262895.1 Deltaproteobacteria bacterium
GTTTTTGTCATAGTATATATATACTTAATAGGCAGGTTTATTTCTTTTATTTTTTTTAATTTCCGGACAAGAAACTGGAGGTCGATGAATGGGGGGTTACTTTATCCGGATATGCTCCAATTCGCGATAAGAAAGGTAAAGCCGCTGCGATGTTAGGTGTAGACGTTACGGCTGATGATGTTTATTTAACACAACGAGAGGTTCATAAGCGGGCGGTTTTTGTATTAGTTTTAGGAATTATATTTTCTTTAAGTTTGGGAATGTTGATTTCAAATAGAATTGCCGATCCCATTCGAAAATTAGCAGAAGGAACCCGTCGAATCGCCAAAGGAGACTTGCAGTATCAAGTAGAGGTCAAAGGGTGCAATGAGATAAGCGAGTTGGCCCATTCTTTCAATGAGATGGCAGGCAGCCTTTCTGAATCACGAAAGAAGCTGCATGATTATTTTTATCGGGCAATGGAATCTTTAGTCCGGCTCCTTGAAGCAAAAGATGCTTATACCCGAGGACATTCTGGTAGAGTTGCTAAATATACAGAAAAAATTGCCTTGAAAATGAATTTT
>JAJSZW010000176.1 GCA_030262895.1 Deltaproteobacteria bacterium
AATTGCTGAAAGATTGAATTCGAATTGTATCAAAATAGTCCATCTGGAAACCGCCCACTGGCTTTTCAACAATTGCGAGGCCCATAAGCGTTATCTTTCGCTCCAGAGAAAAAGGGGCTTGACGTTAAAGACGCGAAAAATAATCAGGGAGAATTGGGCGATTGAGTCGGCTGATTGCGCAACCATGTTGGGGAATAATTTTACCAAGAGCACTTATGCCTATGCAAATAAGACAATATTTACCCTGCCGGTGCCGGCCGTTCAAGTTTTCCCTTGGCAGGAGGACAAGGATTATGAAGCGTGCCGTAACCGTTTTCTTTGGCTGGGGAGCGAGGCTCTTGTCAATAAGGGACTGGATCTTGCCCTGGAGACATTTTCGAATATGCCGGACTTTGAACTCATCGTTTGTGGTCCAATCGAGAAGGAAAGCGACTTTCGCGAAGCTTTCTACAAGGAGCTTTATCAAACCGCGAATATAAAGACAGTTGGATGGGTGGATATTACAAGCCGACAGTTCAGTGAATTTGCTAAGAGCTGCGTTGGGCTAATTTATCCCTCGTGTTCAGAAGGACAATCGGGGGCGGTGATTACTTGTTTGCAGGCAGGACTCATTCCGATAGTTAGCTACGAAAGTGGTGTTGATGCCCATGATTTTGGGCTTGTTTTAAATGACTGCACGGTCGAGGAAATAGAATGTAATGTCCGATCTATATCTGAAAGGCCGATAGAGGAATTAAAAAAAATGTCGCGAAGTGCGTGGGAGTTTGCTCGGGAGAACAATACGAAAGAGAACTATGCCAAAGTATTCCGATCAACGATGGAGCGAATTATACTAAAAGAAGCGGTCTTGCGTCATGGGAAGAATACAAATACCATGGAAGAATAATATGATGAACCGTAGGCCGAACAAGGTTCTGGATGAGGGCAAACTGCTGTTCAGTCGCCAGTTCATTTTGTGGTTTAGACATGTTGATCCCTCACCTGGTTAAACCGATGGTGATTTTTATAGGCTATGTTCGCGTTAAGTGTGGAAAAAAATAATCAAATCTTTTGAACAGTTGATATGTATCACTTTGAGCAATATTTTACTGTATTGATAACCTATTGAAAAAACAGAGACCTTTAGAAATTCCACACTTAACGCGAACATAGCCTTTTTATATGATCAGCAATTGCCATTACATTATAGTTTGAGAGTACTTAAATACGGGTTGTAAAAGGATTTCGCACCAGCATATGTTTGTAAAACATGTCTAACGGGGTAAGTTTAGCCTCGGTTTATGTGATTTTACAATAAATTGAATGTCTTATGAGTTTCTAAAGCACAACTTCAGAATGGAGGGCTCAACTTGCAGAGGTTAGACTACACTTTATTTCTGAGGCAGTAGTCCACTATCTTTTTCGCAATACGTTTGCTATAGCCTGCACCATATGATTTTGCGGTATTAATATAACATAACTATCTGTAATATACAGAATTGATTTTCATATTTACCCCATCGTCATATGGTACAGGCTATAGTACTTTTCGACAGGCACGGCTCGATGGAATTTCTGAAGTTATGTTGCACAGAAAATATGCACGATTGGGTATGCCCTGGCGTTCCTGGAAGGCTGATCTGAAGGTAAGGATAATAATGTTTGTAGATCTGCCGCAAATATCCTCAAAGGGATCCTTGTTAAAGTGGACTGCCAGCCTTGGATTGCTGATTGGACGTCTCCAAGGCAGTATTAAATACCGTTCACTGAATCTTTAAACGGTTATTAAGATATACTGATTATAGCAATGTCTGACTATTAATTAATACGCCATTCTTTTGATATTCCTGATAAACCCATTACTATGGGGGCATTGCTCGAGTCGAAAAGATGATGACTATGGACTGTTGTAATTCAAACGATTCCACACAACCTCCAGACCTTCAGCCGTCATCTCGATCACAGTTAATGCAATGACGCCAAAAGACCTCCTAAAACATACAAGCAGATTATTCCGAGTGTTGTCTGCTAAGAGCTACCATACCGCAAAGATCTTTTACTTTATCCGTTGTTTTTTAAATGATTTGCGATGGAATCAAACTATAGTAATATATCAAATGGGTAAGGTCGGTTCAATGACAACTGTCAGATCTCTAAGAGGTTCCGGTATTCGTATGCCTGTATATCATGTTCATGGCCTTAAAGAAAGCACCTTGAAACGGGACGAACAACTTTATAAAGAGTATTTGAGAAAGCCCAATTTTTCCACAAGACAATTCCCAACCCATGTGTGGGAAGGCCAATACTTATCTAAGAAGATTAGCAGCACTATTTTTAGAACCAGCAAGTGGAAGATAATAACTCTTGTAAGAGACCCTATCGCTAGAAACATATCGGCCTTTTTTCAAACTCTTGAGGTAGAGTTCGGTCTTAACTACGGCGAACTTTTAGTTGCTCCGGCACCCGCTGTCATTGAAAAGCTGACAAACCTATTTTTTAGAAAGGTTTTGTTTCATGATTATCCCTTGACATGGTTTGATAATGAACTCAAAAGCATGTTGGGCCTTGACGTATATGCTGTCCCTTTTACAACTAAGAAAGGTTACAAGATTTATAAGGGAGAGCACGTAGATACTTTAGTCATCCGCTTGGAAGATCTTAATAAATGTGCTTCCATTGCTTTCTACGAATTCCTAAACATTGACAATTTTATACTGGAAAACGCAAATATCTCAAATGACAAGCCTTATCGTACCCTTTGTAAAGACTTCAAAGAAAACATCGTTCTTCCACATGAATATGTGAGGCAAATGTACAGTTCCAAGTATATGCGCCACTTCTACACGTCCGAGGAAATTCGGGCTTTTGAAACCGAATGGTGTGGTAACCCTCTTTTCAATTATACCACTGGGAGAGATAAATAATTTGCAATTTATAACACCCTCGTATTGACATGTTTTAATTTAAATATTTTTTACCAATTTCTGATGTACAAGGTAAAGAGGTTCTTTAAATTGATTTTATATTTGGCATGTTTAAAGTCCGGAAAGGTAAAAAATACTAAAAAATTAGCCTTAAAAACTATCTGACGAATTAATAACAAATAAAATATCGAGTATATTCAAATAATATTATGGTAATCCATCAAGTTAGAAAGAAATGGGCCAAGTTTTGGATGCGGTATTCGGGCATTACCCCCCCTGGACGTCTCGCAACCAGGCTTGCTACCTGGTTCACTCCACCATATAAGGGCAGGACTTATCTGGCTCATCTGGGTGATCGAGGATATGTTGCACCTGATGCATCAATTCATCACGAGCATCTACATATCGACAATAATGTTTTTATTGGCGATCGCGTTGTCATTTTTAGAGCCAAGAACGGTGGACCGGTGAGGATTGGCAAAGGCACCCATATACATCGTGACAGCATCATTGAAACAGGTCATGGTGGTTCTCTGACCGTAGGTGCAGATACACATATTCAGCCCCGGTGTCAATTTTCTGCATATAAAGGCCATATTCACATTGGAAATAGCGTACAAATAGCTCCGAACTGTGCCTTTTACCCTTATGATCATAGTTTTGATCTCGGTCAGCTAATTAAAAGTCAGCCTCTAAAAAGCAAGGGTGGTATCATCATTGAAGACGATGTTTGGCTTGGAGTGAGGGTCATTTTGCTGGATGGTGTGACGATCGGAAAGGGGGCAGTTATTGGGGCGGGATCTGTTGTTACCAAAGACGTTCCGGAAGGCGCTATTGCTTTTGGGAGTCCGGCTCGAGTCGTAAAATACAGAAGGGAAATCTCTAATTGAAAACAAGCGAAAATCAGCCTTTGGTAAGCGTTGTTACACCGGTGTATAACGGTGAACGTTATCTCCCGGAGTGTATTGAAAGCGTTATCTCGCAGAATTACAAGCATTGGGAATACGTGATCGTCAACAATTGCAGCACCGATTCGACTGTCGAAATAGCTGAAAACTATGCCTCAAAGGACAGCCGGATCAGAGTCTCCAACAACAAGGAACATCTTGACATTATTTCAAACTGGAACCATGCTCTCCGGCAAATTTCTCCTGAAAGCAAATATTGCAAGGTGCTCCATGCCGATGATCTTTTGTTTCCGGAATGCGTTGAACAAATGGTCGAGTTGGCTGAGGTAAATCCAAATGTGGGCATTGTTGCATCCTATCGGATGAATGGACCCAAAGGAGTTCATGGGGGCGGACTGCCTTATCCGTGCTCAGTTGTTTCAGGCAGAGAAGTCTGCAGAAACACGTTGCTCCGACAATATTTCATTTTTGGCTCGGCGTCAACAAGATTCATCCGGTCAGAATTAATTCGAAAACGTAAGGATTATTACAATAAGACCTACCTTCATGCAGACACGGCTGAGTGCTTCGAACAGTTGCAGAACTCTGATTTCGGATTTGTTCATAAGATATTGTCATATACACGTCGCCATAGTGACACACAAACTGCCACCTTTTCCCATAGATACGCGACAGAACGCCCTGAAAGGCTATCATGGCTGAAAGAGTATGGTCCGGTTTATTTCGATCGAGACGAATTGAAAGAACTTTTTGATAAAGAGGAGCGGGGGTACTACTATTTCTTAATACAACAAATACTCAGACGGCGCAGAAAGGATTTCTTCGACTATCACAGAAAACGCTTGAATTTATATGGACTCCATCTGTCTCGGAAAAAACTTGTTTACTTTTTAATCAGAAGATTAATTGCTCATCCAGTTGATATAAAGCTATTGTTCAAACAAATGCATTAACATATCGGCCATAGAGGTCATTTTGCAAAAATATCATATTAAAGAATTTATTAAAAGCGTTACTTCTTCGGTCCAAAGAAGATATCTCAAACTCGCCGGGAGATATTTACGGTATTTATCAATTTATCTGCGCTTTTTTGTTTTTTGGTCACACCAACCGAGAACAAAATTTATAATTTTTGCTCAAGGCCGGTCTGGCAGCACACTTTTAACAGATCTACTAAACTCTCATCCGGCAATTCACTGCGATGATGAAATTCTCAATGTAAAAGTTTACCATAAATTTCGGTTTATTAAACTTTATATAAAAGCGCGCAGCATGATTACAAAACTAAATAAAAAAAGTGTATATGGATTTCACGTTAAAATTTATCAATTGACTGATGATCATGCCATTTTTGACCCCGGAAGATTTTTAAAGAAACTATATGCAGATGGCTGGATAATTCTTTATTTGAAGCG
>JAJSZW010000177.1 GCA_030262895.1 Deltaproteobacteria bacterium
TTTACGCGGATACAAAGGGTATGTTCAGACCGACGGATACTCAGGTTATGATTTTCTTGACCGTTGGGATGGCATCCATCATATTGCGTGCTGGGCACACGTGCGTCGTAAATTTGTGGATGTCACCAAAGCTTCCGCTAAAAAGAAGATGGGCCAGGCAGATAAGGCGCTGACAGTTATAAAAAAGTTGTATAGAATTGAAAAGAATGCGCGAGCGCTCGAACTGACCCCGGAAGAGCTTTATGCTGAGCGGCAGGAAAAAGCATTGCCGATTCTTGAATCGTTCAGGGTGTGGCTCAATCAAAAATCAATCCAGACACCCCCCAAAGGTTTGCTTGGCAAGGCCATATCTTACGCCATGAATCAGTGGGACAGGCTGGTTCGATACACGGAACAGGGATTTACCAAGCCTGACAACAATGATGCCGAGAATGCCATCAGGCCATTTGTCGTGGGTCGCAAAAACTGGTTATTTTCCGGAAACCCGGAAGGCGCCAGGGCAAGTGCAACTCTTTTCAGTCTGATTGAAACAGCCAAGGCCAATGAACTGGAACCCTACCATTATCTGCGCTATCTGTTTGAGAGACTGCCGATGGCTGAGACGACCGAAGATTATAAATCCCTGCTTCCACAGTATCTGAGCTCAGAACAACTGAAGCTAAATGCTTAGTGCGGTTTATTGAGCGCTTACAAAGAATATAAGTGACCTGATTATTCCCGATCATCCTGAACTCATCCCTGCCGTGGGGGCGGCGCTGGTACATGATAATCAACCGCGTCAGATAAAACTTAAAGACTTATCGTTATTGTCTAAAACCAAATGTCTCGGAAAGGCAAACCAGGCTTCCAAGAGGCTTCCGCCCCTTTTTGGAAGTAAAGCAGAATTTGAATCATGGCAGGAAAAGCATCTTAAGGGTCTGGTGCCCAGGGTCAGTCTGGACCAGGTAAAAGACAAAGACCTTTTTTTGGGTATAGATTCCGACTCTACTACTACAAAGCTTGTTCTTGCTGATGCTCAGGAAAGATTTGTTACCGGTTATTATCAGCCCAATAATGGCAATCCTATCCAGGCGGTAAAAGAGGGATTGTCTGAATTCAGAAAAAAATTCATTAATGCCGGCTTCCGGCCGCGTATTATCAGGACAGCCGCAACCGGTTACGGTGAAGACCTGATCAAGGCTGCCTTTGGCCTGGATGACGGCGTGGTGGAAACCATGGCGCACTACCGGGCAGCCCCAGGTGCGTAAAAAAGATCGAAAAAAAACAAACCGCGTTTTCATGCCAAAAGACAGGGAGAGAACTCTTATCGCTCCTTTTTTTTCTCCATTCTATTCTTCGCTTCTTCCTGCTGTGTTTAAGCCGCTGGGCTACAGGTTGGATGTGCTCCCCCCCCAGGATAAGGCCTCTGTGGAATATGGCCTTAAAAATATTAATAACGATATGTGCTATCCGGCAGTTCTTGTTGCAGGGGACATAATCAAGGCATTTCAATCCGGTCAATATGATCCGAAGAAGACATCAATAATCTTAACCCAGACCGGCGGCCAGTGCCGGGCATCCTCTTATGTTTCGCTTATCAGGAAAGGACTAACTGATGCAGGGCTGGAAGATGTTCCGATAATTGCCCTATCTAATGAAGATATCAATCCTCAACCTGGATTTATTATCGATAAAAAGGAACTGATCAAACGGATGGCTCTGTGCATAATTTTCACGGATCCTTTGATTCAGATGTACCTGTCCACTGTAGTGAGGGAGGATAACCGGGGCGACTCAAAGGCCTTGCACGCCAAATATCTTTCGGAAATGGAGACGGGTATTGAGAGGGCGGATTATCATTACCTTCTTAACTTGCTGGAAAAGGCGGTAGCAGACTTTAATAATGTTAAAGTCTCGGATCTACCGATTCCCAGAATAGGAGTGGTGGGCGAGATATTTGTAAAATATAACTTTTTTTCCAATGGAAACATCATAGAGTGGCTTTCTGAACAGGGGGTGGAAGTGGTGCTCCCATGCTTGCAGAACTTTTTTGCCCAGAGGTTTGTTAATGAAGATTTTGATCAAAAGGCATTTTTTAAACATTCTATTGTTGACAGCCTCAAACACAAGCTGATCTATATTTATACAAGATATCATCTTTATCAGATAGAAAGGGTCATGCAGCAATTTCGTTTTTACAGAAAGCCTTTTAACCTGAAAGATCTGGCTGAAATCACAGGCGAGGTGGTCAGCCTGGCTAACCAGTTCGGCGAAGGATGGCTTTTGACTGCCGAGATGATTGCCATGCTCAATGAAGGGATCGGCAATATTGTCTGTCTTCAACCATTCGGTTGTATTTCAAATCATATTACCGGAAGAGGTTTGGAGAAAAAACTCAAAGAAATGTTTCCCCATTTAAATCTGCTTTCGCTCGACATGGACGCAGGAGCAAGCGAGGTAAATATTTTAAACAGGCTGCATTTTATGATCATTGCGGCCTGGGAGGAGATGGAGTATGGAGCTGAAGTGACAACCAGGCATGCAACAATGACCATGTCATTTCCCGGCTTCCGTATTTGGCCAAAAGATACGGCTATTTTTGACAATTATGTGTCGCTTGAGATCGAGAAAGCAAAGGCATGGGTATCAGGGTTGAATTTGTGGAAAAAAGCGAGTGATTTTATACGAAAATAATTGAGAAATACCAACATCAATCTTAAGGAGGTATGAATCATGGCGGAAAGTCAGATGAAAAATCGTATTGCAGAGGAGTTGAAGAAGGCTAAAGGTACAGGGAAGGATGCAGCCAAAGCGACTGCGGAAGCTGCCGGCAGGGCAGCCCATGCCATGGCCGAAGAGGCCGGAGAACTTGGGAAAAAAGCTGCGGATGCAGCAAAGCAGGGCATTTCAGGCTTGTGGAAAGAGGCAAAAGATGCCCTTGAAAAAAAGACGGAGAAGTAATAATAACCATTGAAAGAATTGAAAGGAGGAAAATTATGTTTGATATCATTAAAAAGGTCATGCTGACTGGAGTAGGATTGGCCGCTATGACCAAAGACAAGGTAGAAGAAGTGGCCAGGGATCTTGCAAAAAAGGGGAAGCTGTCGGAGAAAGAGGGGAAGAAATTAGTTGATGATTTGTTGAAAAAATCGGAGAAGGCCAAAGAGGATCTGGAGAAAGATATAGAAAAAGTGGTAAAGGATACCATGAAGAAGATGAACCTTGCCGGAGCGGAAGAATTGTCAAATCTGACGAAACGAATAAAGAAACTGGAGCAGGCTTTGAAAGAAAAAGGCTCACAGAGCTGATGTTAAGCATCCGAAAAATCGGCATAATCGGCCGAGCTTACCGTCACCTGAACCGATACCGCCATATCCTTATGGTTTTGTTTAAATACGGCTTTGGGGATCTGGTGGACATCCTGAAAATCGAACAGTATCTTGAAATCGGTCTTCAGATGATTTCCAGAAAACGACGTGAGCAGGTCGAAAAACTCAGCAGAGCGGAACGGGTACGGATGGTTATGGAAGAGCTTGGCCCGACTTTTGTTAAGTTGGGCCAGATACTTTCCACCCGTCCGGACCTGATTTCCGTGGAATTTATACAGGAACTTTCAAAGCTCCAGGATAATGTCCCTCCCTTTCCCTATACCGAAGCCAGGCAAATTATAGAATCCGAGCTTGGCAGGCCGCTCGAAGATATATTCCAACACTTTGAGGATACACCCCTTGCCGCAGCCTCCATAGGCCAGGTTCACAGAGCACAGTTGAAGGACGGCGAGGAAGTGGTAGTTAAGGTTCAACGTCCCGGCATCCGCAAAATCATTGAAGTCGATCTGGAGATTATGCTCCATTTAGCCTCCCTTATGGAGCGGCATTTAGAGGAATTGCAGGTACACCGTCCTGTCAGGATTGTTCAGGAATTTGCCCGTACCCTGGAAAAAGAGATAGATTACACCATAGAAGCCTTACACATAGAGAGGTTTGCCCGCCAATCTATGGATGATCCGACTGTCTATGTCCCCAAGGTTTTTAGGGATACAACAACAGAGCGTGTACTTACCATGGAGTACATTGACGGAATCAAGGCATCCGAGATTGATCGTATTAAACGTGAAGGATTGGACAGAAAGATTATTACCGCGCGAGGGGCTGACCTGATTCTAAGGCAGGTATTCGATCACGGTTTTTTTCATGCCGATCCCCATCCTGGAAACATCTTTGTTTTGCCGGACAATGTTATCTGCTATATTGATTTCGGCATGATGGGCTCCATTGACCGGCAGACCCGGGAGGATTTCGCAGATCTTATTTATACCGTGGTACAACGGGATGAATTCAGGGCCACACAGATGCTCCTTAAGCTCACTGAATATGATGAAAAACCGGATGTGCGTGCTTTGGAAAGAGATTTGACGGACTTCATTGGGCAGTATTTTTATGTGCCGCTCAAAGACCTGCAAATGGAAAAACTTCTCCAGCAACTCCTGAAGATACTTTCCAGACATCGCCTGCAGATACCGCAGGATCTTTTTCTTATGATGAAGGCATTGGCTACTGTGGAGGGAATTGGACTTATGCTTGATCCTGATTTTGAAATGATCAAGCAAACCACCCCCTTTATCCGGCGGATCAAGATGGCCCGCTATCATCCTAAACGAATGGCAAATGACATTGTCAGGTCCGGTGTCGAGTTTGTTCAACTCATGCAGGAAATTCCAGGAGAAACGCGTGAGATTCTGGAACAGATGAAGCAGGGCAAGATCAAGATGGAGTTCGAGCACCGGGGGCTTGAGCCGATGTTGTCCACCCATGACCAGATCAGCAATCGGATTGCTTTTGCTATTGTCATCGCAGCCCTTATAATCGGCTCCGCATTAATCGTTCTTTCCAAGACACCGCCTTTCCTGTTCGGCATTTCTTTCATCGGCATCATCGGTTTTCTGGCAGCCGCGGTCATGGGGCTATGGCTTCTTATAGCGATTCTGAAAAAGGGAAAGCTTTAGGGAGAAAGCATGCTTGCGCAACGCAAAAGCTCTTCGTCGCTGCTTCTCTCACCAAGCTTCTGCTTGCTCTGCCCATACTGATATTGCTAAATGGTAGTGGCTTAATTGTCAAGCATTAATTCACAATTCAAGCTTTGACACCAATTTTCGGGTCTTTCAAATATTTTTCCATTTCCATGGCAAGATAGGACAGGTGGGTC
>JAJSZW010000178.1 GCA_030262895.1 Deltaproteobacteria bacterium
TTTCAACAACGCCAAAATCAAAACAAGGTAACTTTTATGAAAACTTACACGTACCCTTCAAAATCGGCTGAAACAAGGGTCGCATCTATTATAAATCGAGGACTTGGTTTTAAGAAAAAAGATTATCTTAAAGTTACGCAGATACTTGAAGATGTCAGAAAGAACGGCGACAATGCCCTTATTAAATACGCAAACCAGTTTGACTCCCCCGGCCTTTCAATAAAATCTATCAGGGTAACGTCCGACGAAATTGAAGCTGCTGCGAAGAAAGTCGAAAGAACATTTATGCGCTCTTTAAACAGAGCAATATCTCATATCGAATCATTTCATAAACACCAATTATGCAATTCATGGATAAATACAGATCGCCCCGGTGCTTTTCTAGGGCAGATAGTAAACCCGGTTGATTCTGCGGGAGTTTACGTGCCGGGCGGAAAAGGAGGGAAGACCCCCCTTGTTTCTTCTGTCCTTATGGGTGCAATCCCGGCCAAAATAGCGGGTGTAAAAAATATAGCAATGGCAACTCCGCCCACAAAAGACGGAACTGTAAATCCCCATCTTCTTGTTGCGGCAAAAAAAGTCGGAATCAATGCAATTTACAAGCTTGGAAGCGCCTGGGCAATTGCTGCATTAGCTTACGGAACCAAAACGGTTCCAAAAACCGATGTCATAGTCGGACCCGGAAATATCTATGTTACTTTGGCTAAAAAGATTGTATCGGGAACAGTCGGCATAGACATGATAGCTGGCCCAAGTGAAATACTGATAATCGCAGACAACACGGCAAACCCGAAATTCACAGCAGCCGACCTGCTTTCACAGGCAGAACATGATACAATGGCATCCTCTATACTTGTAACAAATTCCGAAGAAACAGCAAAGGCCGTTAATATAGCAGTAGAAGAGCAGCTAAAATATCTGGACAGAAAAGACATAGCCGAAAAGTCTCTTGACAGTTTCGGAGCAATTATAGTTATGCCCGATCTCACGACCTGCATAGAACTTGCAAACAGGATTGCCCCGGAGCACCTGGAGCTTCATATAGATAATCCATTTGAGTATATCGGAAAGATAAGAAATGCCGGCGCTATATTTGTCGGCGATTACACGCCGGAGCCTGTCGGCGATTATATAGCCGGGCCAAACCATGTACTTCCTACCGCAGGAGCAGCCAGGTTTGCTTCAGCTCTATCTGTAGATAACTTTGTCAAAAAGACAAGTCTAATTCATTATTCTAAAGAAGCCTTCAAACGAGAAGCAAAAGACATCATCCGCCTTGCTGAAATAGAAGGACTTGATGCACATGCGAATGCCATAAAGATAAGGTTGAAAATATAACTATTCAGGTTGAAGACTGAAAAATAAACTCATATTAATCTATGATGGAAATCAAGATTTAAATTGTTCGGCATAAAAAATTTAAACATAGGAACAGTCAAATGATTAAAAAAGTCGTTAAGATAAAAAAATTATATGATAACGATTTAATTTTAGATGATTTGAAATACTGGTTGAGCAAATCACCTGAAGAGAGGGTTGCAACAGTTGACTATCTGAGGAGACAACATCATGGAGGTACAACAAGACTTCAAAGAGTTGTTAGAGTTGTTCAACGTACATAAAGTTAAATACCTTATAGTAGGTGGCTACGCGCTAGCTTTTCATGGTGCTCCTCGATACACGGGAGATATTGACTTATTCGTTAAACCAGACACAGAAAACGCGATACGCATCTTAAAAGCACTTGAAGAATTTGGTTTTGGATCGGTTGGCTTAAAGATAGAAGAGAAGATTTGAAAAATCCCAATAATGTTATCCAACTTGGATATCCACCGGTGCGTATTGATATCATTACATCAATATCCGGTATCTCTTGGGATGAAGCCTTTAAAGAATGTGACACAGGAAATTATGACGATATTTCAGTATATTATATTGGGAGAAATCATTATATTTTAAATAAAAGAGCTTCTGGCAGAAAAAAGGATATTGCTGATTTAGAAGCACTTGGCGAAGAACAATAAACAACGCAAAAGCCGACTTGCCCCTTTACTCTCTGCTTGGATTAGACAGCTTGCTATATGACAAAAATTGTTCCCATAGAATCAATTATCAGTAAAATTATTTTTCTTCGTGGTAAAAAGTTTTGTTAGATCGAGATCTTGCAGAGCTTTATAATGTAGAAACCAAACAGTTGAAACGCGCAGTACGCCGCAATATAAAAAGATTTCCTCTGGATTTTATGTTTCAGTTGACGAAAGAGGAATATCAATCTTTAAGGAGCCAATTTGGCACCTTAAAAAGAGGCTGAAAACTGAAAAATCTCATATTAATATATGATGGAAATCAAGAAATAATACTTGGATAGCTAATATCGTTGATTTATTTCTTAACATTCAAATTGTTATACATAAAATGATTACAAATACATCCCCAGACAATTGGAAAGATCTTCAAAATGAAGTTGGAGAAATTCTTTCACAATGTGGTTTCACTGTTGAGGTCGAAAAGAAAGTCACAACAGCAAGAGGTAAAGCAGAGCTTGATGTGTACGCAGAAGAAATTGTTAAAGGAAGGAAATATACAATTATTTGCGAATGCAAGTTTTGGAAATCAAAAATTCCACAATCAATAATTCATGGATTCAGAACAATTCTTAGCGATACAGGTGCCAATAAAGGGTACATAATTTGCCTGAAAGGGTTTCAGTCTGGCTCTGTTAAAGCTGCTAATTTTACCAATTTAGATTTAGTAACCTGGGAAGAATTTCAGAGTGCATTTTGCAATTCGTGGATCGAAAATTATTTTATTCCTACGATCACAGAAGAATTAGATCCTCTATTGGGATATACAGAACCTTTAGTTCAGAAATGGATGTGTGAAGTACCTGATCATGAAATTGAAACAATAAAGGGATTGAGAGAAAAATATCTAGTTTTTTCAATTATTGTAATGTCATGCACAACGTACACACAATTATTTAAAAGAAGGGAATTGCCATCACTTCCTTTATCAAAAAATGACAAATATACCCAAGAGGCATTGGAAGCTTTACCCGCAGAGATAAAAGACGCAGTTGGATATAGAGAATTTCTAAATGAATGTATTAAATATGGGAAAAATGGGATTAATGAATTTAGAGAAGTAAGGGCAAGGAATAATGTATAACAAGCGCATTGACTCCGACCGGGAAAGCCAGGGCGTTTTTAGATTTTGCATAGTTCTTCATAAAACTCTCTTTTGCCTTCGTCCGCTTGGCTTTCCCGGCCGGTCATGCGCGCAGTTAGCATACGGAAAAAAGGATAAAACAACATGAAACAATGGTATGAAGAATTATTTGAAAATTATGGAATGAAATATGATAAGGAGAATTTCGCCCAAGGAACAATCGGAGAGTGTGATTTTATTGAAAAGGAAATAATTTATAACAAAATAGCGAGAATATTGGATATCGGATGTGGAACAGGAAGACATTCAATTGAATTATCAAAAAGAGGATATACCGTTACCGGAATTGATTTATCAGAATCTCTTTTAAAAAGGGCAAAAGAAAAGGCATCCGAACAAAACCTGCAAATTGATTTTGAAAAGCATGATGCTAGAAAACTTCCTTTTTTAAATGAATTTGATTTGGTTATTATGCTGTGTGAAGGTGCTTTCCCATTAATGGAAACCGATGAGATGAATTTTCAAATTCTTCGGAATGCTGCCAACGCTTTAAAACCAAAGGGAAAATTAATATTTACCACATTGAACGGATTGTTTCCTTTATTCCATTCTGTTAAAGAATTTCTCGCTTCAGCAACAAAAGAAGGAAATGCAACATATAGTAATAATTCATTTGATTTAATGACATTTCGAGATCATAACACTACACATGTTGAGGATGATTTCGGTAACAAAAAAGAACTGGAATGTAACGAAAGGTATTATGTGCCATCCGAAATAACCTGGCTTTTGAAAACACTAAATTTTAAAACTGTTGATATATCCGGAGCAAAACTTGGTGCTTTTAGTCGAAATGATAAATTAACAACTGAAGATTTTGAAATGCTGGTAATAGCGGAAAAACAATAAAATGCTAACAAATCGCTTCACTGGATGGCTATTACGCTACGCTCCATAGCCACCGATGAGCTTGGTTATATCGATTAAGGAGAAACTGTGTCTAAAGTAAACCCTTTCAAACCGAACAGTCCCGTGCCTACTGCAATGTTTGCTGGACGGTTAAACGAAATTGAAACCTTAGAAAAGGGTTTGCACCAAACAAAACATGGGAGTCCAATAAATTTTTTAATTACTGGTGAGAGAGGCATCGGCAAGTCATCGTTAATGAGCCTACTAAAGCCAATGGCATCCGGGGATATAAAGAGCCCTGATTATGATCGCTTCAATTTTATAACGATTAATGCAGTCCTTTCTGAAAGGACAAATTTAGTAACACTTATAAAGCTTATTGAAAAGAACATAAAGCGTGAAATAGGAAAGATAGAAAAAGTTAGAAATTTTCTTAACGACACTTGGTCTTTTGTCCAAAGAATTAAAATAATGGACTCTGGTGTAGATCAGAAAAGTCAAACTGAAGACGCCGACATAGTTATTGATGATTTTGCATATTCTCTGGCAGAAACATGCAATAGAATTATTCGTCCAGAGAAAGGCGAAGAAGCTAAAGACGGTATAATATTCTTTATTGATGAAGCCGATAACTCTTGCCCAGATCTACATATAGGCTATTTCTTTAAAGTAGTCACAGAGTTACTCCAACAGCATGGATGCAACAATGTCATGTTTGTCGTCGCAGGGCTTCCAGAAGTAATAGAGAAACTGTCCAACTCCCATGAGTCTTCGATCCGGATTTTCTTCCAGCTAAAAATAAGAGAGCTAAACCCAAGAGATCGTCACTATGTGATCGAAAAAGGCATAGAGGAAGGTAATAAAATAAACGAAGAAAAAACCACTATTACTGAGGACGCGAAAAAACATATTTCAACTCTTTCAGAGGGCTATCCGCACTTTATTCAGCAATTTGGTTATTCTGCATTCGATTTTAATTCAGATGGGGAGATATCGGAA
>JAJSZW010000179.1 GCA_030262895.1 Deltaproteobacteria bacterium
ACCGACAAGTTTGCCGACAATCCTGATCCGGCCACGGTGCCACCCGCTAAAAACCATAGGAGGATAAGCGCTGTTAGCCGAATGTAATTCCATAGTACCTTTTGTTTTCCGCAAAATTTTGAGAGTTGCTTCATGTAGAATGTTTCTAACTATAACTGCAACTATCTGCCCGCTTTCCGCTTGATTCTGTGGACGGATAATGGCCAGGTCCCCATCAGCGATATGGGCATCGATCATGGAATCACCCTGAACACGAAAAGCAAAGCAAGTTTTGGAGCTAAAAATCGACGGGTCAATCGGCAACTCATCTTCCCGATTCTCCAGCGCCATGATGGGAATGCCTGCAGCGATTCTGCCGATTATCGGGATGGTTTTTCCAACAGGCCCGCCAGGAATACGCCATGACCTTTTCTTGCCGGCAGGAGCAATAAGATACCCTTTTTCAACCAGAACATGGAGAATGCGATGGATACCTGCCGGTCCTTTTAAACCAAAATGACTGCATATCTCGCGTATCGTAGGCGTGATACCGAGTTTTTCCTGATATGAACGGATATAATATAATACTTCCGCCTGCCTTTGAGTGAGCTCCAAAATATAACCCCCTATGAGAACAGCATATCTCCCGGACTTTTGACACCCTTACCTCCACGATTTCATTTTCACCCATCTCGGCAGGATGTCGTTTGCCATGATAAAAGATAAATTTCCTTATCCATTCGATATAAGCCTGCTCTGTTCGAATACTATAATGTTTGCACCGAATCCTGTTTCGAACCTGGTCTAATAGCTTTGGTTGCTTTGTACCGGATTCACAAAATCCTGTTCTTTCCTTATCTCGCTTCGGCTTCTCGTAAGATTTCCTTGAATTGTCCAAGAGTTAGCCTTTCCCCTTGTTGTCTATCGAATAATAATTTCGTTGACTTTATTTCAGATGGAAGTTAATAAAATATTTGTTTTAGTAAAAGCTCACTTTGTCAACACCGACTTAATTCCCAGCCATTTTCACCGGTATAGAATGCTGCCAATGCTATCCTCTTCTTTTGCTTCCATTGAAATATTTCAATTGTATATTCTTTGAATTTGGTTCCTATTCTTCTCTTCTTAAATCGGACGTACTTGGCTTTGCTTTCTGCGAAGGTCTGTATTATACAGATATTTTTGCAGATGAGCTTCTCTGAACTGCATTGTGACGAGAGATGGTTTCCTTCCAGAGAGGGTATAAAAACTGCTTTTACCATTCCTCAGTTCCTTTTAGCCGAGAATCTCATCATCGTTAACTTAAGACCGCCAGGAGGGTTATGGAAGAGCTAATTCTGATCCGATTGTATTGAAACTGTCCGACAATTATCGAATATTGGCGAAAAATGGACAAAAACATTTTCTGATGACTTATACGAGTCGCTTTTTTTTGCGGGGACTCTCAGGGGGTATTGGTTTGTCTTTTCATTACAGTGGCTGGTTTTTATTTGGTGATTTTGGCCAGTTCTTTGACCGGTGGTTACAATTTCAAGAATAAAACAGAAAACACGAATTCTGAACCTTATGTCCCTGGAGTTTATTAAACAGAAGAAGGACATCATGCTGATTGGTAATCCTGGAAGTCGGCAAGAGCTTTCTGGCCAAGTGCATTGCCTATGGCGCAACGCAAGGCTGGCATCAAAACACTCTTCACAACCGCAACGGATATGATCAATCATCTGATCGCTGCAGAGGCAGACCATTCTCTGTTGAAAAAGCTCCAATTCTATCAATCACCGGACATCCTTGTTTGTGACGAAATCGGGTATCTTCCGCTGGGCACACACAAATCTATTTTTCCAGGTTATCAGTACAAGGCTCCATAAACCTCCTTGCCGTAGAGCAGTTTTGCCGCCTTGTAAATACATAGTTTCTTCCTCCAAAATACAGTATTCACCCCATTGAATTGGGTAGCATTCTCTTGGTAAATGATTCACAAGTCCATTCATCTTTTAAACTTCAGCCAGGAGTGCCCAATGGAAGAAACCCCTCAAAACTTACATACCTTGCTCCTGAGAGGACGTTGGGTGTTCTGTTGGTAGCCAAAACAGCAGACTTTTTAGTCGGGTATTTGCCAAAACCCCAAGAAACGGAAAAATATCTTTAGTGTCCCTTTCGGGGATGGTTGAAATCCCTCGCCTTTAGGCGAAGAAAAGGTTATAGTTGTCGCTATGCGACTTTATAAACTCGGAGCCCATACAAAAACAGATATCAAAGTACACTTAGTTTGGATTCCGAAATATCGAAAAGGAGTTCTGACTGATCAGGTGGCAATTCGCGCCAGAGACGTCTTGCGACAGATTGTACTGGAACATGAGATCGACATAATAACGGGCTGTCAGCTCTGAAAATATCACTGACGAGATGATTCAGAAATATATTGAGGAGCAGGAAGTTGAGCCTGTCACTGATGACAGTCGATTTCCAATCGACCCCTCTTAAACCCCTCGTCTTATAGACGAGGGTTGTTTAGTTTCAGCAAGGTGCTCAAAATTCAGTTGAGTAGAGTCAATAAGTCTTTTTGCTATGTCCTGTCTTCAAAAAAGCAAGTTCTTATCGATTCCAACCTTGACTTTGAAATGATAGTAAATCAACAGAGTCATATATAATGTTAGGTGCGTGTAATGTTTTACTAAGAAAGAGGTTATTTAAATAATATAACCTTTTTCAAAGCGTTACCAATTAACTCTTTTGCTTAATTAAATACTTATCAAATTATCATGGAGGTGTTCTATGGCTTGGAAATGGTATGAAATCAAAACCTATAAGGCATCGGTAGGTGGTGAACGTTACTACGGAGGCGTGCAGCTAATGGGAGATGGTTTTTATGCATCTTTAAAATTCCATAAAGACGGTCCCCTGCCCAATTCTTCAGCCCCTACAACATATGGGCAGCGCTTCTATGGCCACATGGACTATCAGCAAATGCAAATGATCGTAGATCTATTACGCAACGAGAAACCGATACGATTCGGCTGGTATGATGCAAATCCCAATCTCTTTCACCTTATGACAGGAGCAGAGCCTGTCGGCGAAGGTGATGGGGTTCTTGCTGAAGATGCTTCATAAAGCCTAATACGCGACTAAGCTTCCATTTATTAGCCACGTACCTAACAAATCATTTTCGTGTCCAGATAAATCCGAATCGTTGAAGGGGTCAAGAGGGGTCAAGTCTACTTTTGACCCTTGCTCAAAATTAAGGGGTCAAGAGGGGTCAAGTCTACTTTTGACCCTTGCTCAAAATTAATAAGGGTCAAAAGTAGACTTGACCCCTTAACCTTTGATTTTACGCAGACGAGTTGTTTTTATAAACTTGTTGAATTGATTGAGTCTTATTGATAAGGATTCAATAGATTTGTCTCTAAAACCTGATACTTTACAATACTCGATAAAACCGTTAATCTGTTTCTCAAGCATAGGGAAACCTCCTTTCGTTTAGGGGTTTGTGCTAAAAATCGGTTTCCTTGTGCTTTTACAATATTTCTAAGAAGTTGCCATCACAAATTGCGCTAACTGCGGGGTTTGGGGGTTAGGCGTTACACCTTAATCAAACGAGGAGTTCGGTCATGGCAATAGAATGCGTTGAAACGCAAGAATGGATCGAAGAAGAAGTCACCAAACCTGTCGAAGAATGGGTCAAGAAAAGGGAGGAAAAATGTAAAAACTGGCCATGGCCACTGAATTGGGCCTGCAAGATTGTGACAACGTTAGTAAAAGTAGTTACTTGGGTTGTCGAGAAGGTCGGCAAGTGGGTGGTGCGAACGGTCTGCAAGATCGTCGGTGCGATCGTCGGCTTCATCCGCGACTTCTTCGTTGGCTTATGGGATATTATTGCTGGCATCTTCACCTTGGACTGGCGCCGTATATTGGACGGAATTATCCAGATTGGGGCAGGGTTCATTGATGCTTTTCTTACGCTTGCTCGCGTAGCGCTCCTGCTGGACACGCTTGACTATATAATCACAGAATACCAACGCGGAAAGCTCAGGGTTTATGTTCGTACAAAACTTGGATTTAAGTACTCTGGCCAGGAGTTCCAGGATATCATTGACAACCTCCGAATTGACCACGGAGCCTTCGGCTACCGGATTCCCATGCGAGCGATACGCACATTCCTAGATTCCGAAACACTATCGCCCGATGAACCTGGTACACCAAATCTGGTGCTTCTAGACGAACTGAACGAGATCAATCTTCGGGAGCTCTGTGGCTTCGAGTTCACCGAAGGCTTCTGGAATCGAAAACGCTACAAGACTCTGAAAAAAGGCATAGTTGTTACTGGTGGCGGTGGGGGTGAGTTGGACAATCCGATTTCGGAGGACGAACTTAACACCTACATGTCTTCGCGTGGTGCGGAAGGCCCGAAGTTTATTGTCCTGTGCATGCGCGACGGTGTGCTCAAGACAAAACTGAGAGCCGCAGAGTTGAAGGGTCGGGAACTAGGGCTCATGCCGCAATGGACTGAAGTGACCCAGGAGGTGACGCTGGCGCAATACATTAACCATAAAGGCTTCGATACTCTTGTCGCATCAAGTTCGTTAGTGGATTTCCTGGCCGTTATCATCATGCGAAAGAAGAAAGTACGTAATTCCCCACCTCCTAATGGGGATGGACTAGTGATTGATGAAACTGATGCGTTGAATGATCTATGCACTCCGGTCGCGGTCGGCGTTTTCCGTTACACGGACAGTTTGCGCGGCATTGCTGCTTGCCTTCAAGGCAGTTCCTGCCAAAGCACTCATGATGCTTCGGGTTTGACCTTCATCGACAACAAGCCGGACATCGTCAGGAAGTATGTGCCAATTCATGAATTAGGTCACTACTTCGGCCTTTGCCACGTACACGGGCTTGATCGCATCATGTACAACCCGCGAGAAGACAAAGGCTGGTGGAATAAGCTAAAGGGCGCATTTACCTGGCGGACATTGTATTCGCTAATCATTATCAAAGGCGAGCCAAGCTTTACTTTTGACGAAGGGATGCAAACTTGGGACTACATCATCGAACATTTTCCGGCTCGTTGCTTGGGTAGCAATG
>JAJSZW010000180.1 GCA_030262895.1 Deltaproteobacteria bacterium
TTCAGGTAATAGATCTTGTCAGGCACGGTAAAACCACAAAAGAAATAGCGCAATTTCTTAATCTGGCCATAAGTACAATCGATTTTCACAGGAGCAATATCAGGGAAAAGCTCGGCATAAAGAACAAGAAAATAAACCTCGGAACCCACCTCTTATCCATCACATAATAGGGGGATTATCCCCATATTATACCCCCAATTTTCCAATATTGACATTCCAGAAAAGTCTTGTATTTTGGCACTATCGTTTATGTATACCTATCTTCTGGAACAAACCATGAAATACACTCGACAGAAAGTATCAATATAAAGCCTCAAGGGGGGCACTATTCCCTTGGAGGCTTTTTTATTTCTCAGACAGTTAGGCATCGGCAAAGTCATACCAACCCGTCAAACTTTCAAAGATCTTTTGACAAATTAACAACTCTCAGGGGTTAAGTTTGCAAATTCATTAGAAGTTGCAAATTGGATAACAGCGTAAAGGAGTAAAAACATGAGACTTTTTTGGCCATACTTGCAGGCGTACTGGCGCCCCCTGATCGGCACATTTGTTCAACAGCCGGTAGATCTTAGCGCCCCGGGCCTGACAGTGGCGGCATTGGGTATGCAGTGTTAATGGAGGTAAAAGGAGTAATGGTCATTATCTTGAATAGTGGCACTTTATTCACTATTCAAGATAATAACCACCTTCAACTAACTCAGGACATTATATTTGATTATGTCAAAACCGGAAAGATCAGCCCTGTGCTGAATCTTAATTATTGAACAGGCTTAAATCGTTAACTTTAACTATCCCACTTCATAAAACGGACGTCATGCGTATAGGAGGAGATAAAAATGAGACCACAAAGAATTCTATTGGTTTTCAAGGCATTCTTGTTAATAATGTTATTTGCAACGACTGTTTATGCAGACACTCCTCTCGTGAGTGTCTTTGGGCCTGATGTTTTTATCAGGCAAAATGGGGAGCCGATTATCGAGGAAATAGTTTTCGAAGTGCCTTTGGCGGGTAGCGCTGTAATGTACGTAAAAAATGGGGCAGAAGATGACGATTCAACCGGAGAAAAAGTAAGCAGCTCAATCATTTTACTGAATGATATTTGTGTTGCTGGACCTAATGACTTCAACCAGAACATAAATGCTATTCAGGTTCCTGTTGAATTGCAAGCTGGTAAGAATATGCTTGCAGTTGAACTGAGAAGTAAACCTGGCGGGTGCATCTCGATTAAGATTTCTGCGCCTATTGATTCAATAGATTTGGCACCGATTTCAGAACCAATTGAACTTGGCGTAGACCCGTTAGCCTGTCAGGCAGTTCTGGCAGGACTTGGTGTACCTGCCGAAGGAGTAGACGTTTTATTCCAAGTGTCAGGTTTTGACGGTATTCCACCTCTGACTGGCCAAACCGACTCAACTGGTGTGGCCCATGTAACCTTTAGCCCATTCACAACTATTGGGACAGGTGCTGTCTCTGCCACAGTTGTTGATTCTGATCCTGTTTTGACTGATAGTGAAGAGTTTGAAGTCAAAAAAATCCAAGAAATAACCTTAGACCAAGGTTTGACCACTATGAACGTTGAGGTCGGAAGCTCTCAATATATAGCTTTTACTATCGGTTTGGCTGGAGCAGGTGGGCAAACATGTAACGTCTCCTTTGAACAAAATATATCGCCTGATAATGGCGGAATCATTTTGAGCAGCGATTACCCAGGTGGCTGGTCAACTTCAACTGACAAAATCTGGCTTGTAAATGAGTTCATAACTGGTGTCGCACTTGGAATCTACACGGTGACGAGTTCAGCGACTATTGTTGAAACTGGTGAGGTGGTCACATCAGAATTGATAGTTAATGTCTTCGATCCCAATGTGGAAACACCAACCCTTTGGCAGCCTGGAGTTGAACCTGAAGGTATTGAACCCAATACACCAACTGATGTAACTTTTTCGGTCTTTGTAACGGAAAGCTCTTCGTCTTTAAGTTTGAAGTTAGAGCAGGTAATCGATGAAAATAATACTCAGTTTGTGGGTTTTCTTTCAGACAATGGATTGAACGGTGATATGGTAGCCGGTGACAATATTTATTCAGGAACTTTTGCTATATCGGCTGCTGACATAGGAACACTTTATTATCGTACTGCAACAAGTCATGGGGGGTATGATTATGTTTCAGAAGAATGCACATTGACTATAACTGGCCTGCCAGTAGGACCTGGTCTGTCTGATCCGTATACTCTGGTCGAAGACCCGGCTACTGGCACATGCCTATACTGTAACGAGGTAATCGTAGCATTTTTCGACCTTATTTCTGAAGATAGAATACAGGAGATTATTGCTGGTGAAGGTGGCACAATCGTGGGTACTATCCCAGCTCTTGGTGTCTATCAAATAAGCATACCAGGTGATGGTACCGCTACAGGTGTCCAAGCTGCAATAGAAGCATTTGAAGGATATCCTGAAGTTGAGTATGCAGAAGCAAATGTCCACAGTGCAGGGGGTGGTGCTGTAGAACCTGATTCCTCGCTACAATGGGGTCCAGTAAAGATAAGGGCTGATGAGGCTTGGGTACTTGGCCGCGGAGCTAATGTTATTGTTGCAGTTGTTGACTCTGGTGTTGACTACAATCATTCAGATTTAAGCGGCAAAGTTATCAAAGGCAAGGATTTTGTTGGTAATGACAATGACCCTATGGATGAGCACAGTCACGGTACACATGTAGCTGGTATCATAGGGGCTATGCAAAATGGCTCGGGCATTTCAGGCATTGCGTCTGGTTGTAAGATTTATGCTGTCAGGGTTCTGGATGCATTAAACAGTGGAACTTGGCTTAACATCGCAGCAGGTATCGAAGCAGCTGCAAAGAGTGCTAAGATAATTAATTACAGCGTTTGGGAACCGGCAGCAACAGGTTATGCTGACACGACAGTGCATAATGCAATCAAGGCTGCAGTTAAAAAAGGGCGTCTTTGTGTAGGAATCGCTGGCAATCACGGAAAGGAAGACAAAAACTATCCTGGTGCATTCGAGGAGACCTTTTGCGTAGGAAACACTACGTCAACTGATGGTCGTAGTAGTTCCAGCGGATATGGTCCCTGGGTTGATATTGCTGCCCCTGGAACTTCAATTTATTCGACTGTGCTAAGCAATAATTACGGAAACAAGTCTGGTACTTCTATGGCTGCCCCACATGTAGCTGGTGCAGCGGCAGTCATTTGGTCGATGCACCCATCTTGGACTGCTGCTCAAGTTAGAGAACGATTAGAAAAAACATCCGAACCTTTAGCATCCACACTCAAATTGGGTGCTGGCCGACTTGATCTTTTTGAAGCAGTCTTTAATGGCAGCTTTGAAATCGGAGATTTGTCTGAGTGGTCGAAGACAGGGACATGCAGTAGTCTGAATAGTCTTGGCGCACTTGTGCCACAACACAGAAAACGTATGGGATATGCAAGTACCGGCCCTTCTGGGGACCAGGTCGCTGCTACACTTGAAAAGACTTTCACTATCCAACCGGGTGTGACCAGTATTCCGATTAAGTTTGAGTACAATTTTGTTACAGAGGAATATCCTGAATGGGTCGGGACAATATTTGATGATGCTCTGAGGATAACCCTTACAGCTCCGGATGGAACCGAGACGGTACTCGCGACCGAATCCGTTAATGGTTCATCATTTACAATGTATACTGATTCACCGGCGATAGATTTTCCAGGTGGTGATAATACTGTGGGTCAAACAGGGTGGAAACCCGCTTCAGCAACAATACCTGTTACTCAAGGCAGCGGAACATATAAGATTGAAATTACCGATGCAGGCGATGATATCTATGATTCAGTAGTTTTAATTGACAACATTCGCCTGAAATAACATAATTTTCTACAATCTAAAAAGTTGCCAAGTATGCCTTTTGCTGGGTGTGCTTGGCAACTAAAAAATAAAAATGTTGATTTTATGGCGATAGGTTATGGGTATGGACAAAATAAAGGCCTTATTGGTGATATTCACGTTGTTGGCCATAACGTTTAGACAATATCCTTGTTACGCTCGTGAATCAATCCCCGATAAAGTCACTACCGCAAAAGAAAAACAGAGAGAAAAAAGTAAGGTACAGCTCCATAGCCTTGGTGCAGAACCGAATGGTATATTGGCCAAGACAACTACAGATGCGTTGTTCACAGTACTTTTAACTGGCGCTGAAACCCCACCTGATAGAATACAGTTACAACAAATTGATGAAAAGGGATATTTATTACGAACAGTTGGTTTTCTCATGGATAACGGGAAAGACAGGGATCTTTCTTGTAAAGATGGTATTTATTCAGGTGTTTTTTCCATAAATTCAGATACTGAGGGAAAACTTTATTATCGCGCACAGTTCAGGTATGATAGGCGGGAGTATCTATCGTGCCCATATTCACTTACAGTAACTTCATTTCCTATTGGCCCTTTGCCATCTGGCCCTAACTTTATTGTAACCGACCCTATGACAGGTCAAAAGCTCTACTCCAACGAAATCATTGTCTCATTTGTTGAAGGCACTTCTGAATCGCGTGTTAAGGAAATTGTAGCAGAAAGAAAAGCATATATAGCAGGTACAATTCCAAGTCTTGGTGTCATCCAATTACGAATTCTGGGCGATAGTACTGCTACAGGTGTATATACTGCTATAAAAGCCTTTACTGCCTATAAGGAAGAAGTACAGTATGCAGAGCCAAATTACGTTGTTGAGTTAGATGAGCAATAAACAGGAAAATAATGGGGTCACCATTAAATGGGTAGACCTGCGGGACGCTCATTAGTTTATAAGTTTCTTTTTTTAGACCACAGTTGAATGAAGTTTTGGGTGTTGGGCTTTTTGGAGAAGCAGTTTTGAGTTTTGAGTTTTGGGCTTTGAGTTGACAAATACTTTTGCTGGTTGCTGTACCGCCAGAGGGGACGCTGATGATTTGTGACCTTATGGGTTGCAATAGGGACGTTATTCAACCCAATTTTCCAGATGCAGACCAACAATTCTTTCAAATTCTTTAGTATT
>JAJSZW010000181.1 GCA_030262895.1 Deltaproteobacteria bacterium
GATGATTCCAAAAATATGGCAATCATTCCTCCCGACAGTGTTGATTTGGTTGTTACTTCACCACCATATCCAATGATTAAAATGTGAGATGATATGTTCTGCTCTCAAAACTCTTCAATAAAAAATGCATTAAATAAATTTTCAGGTTCAAAAGCATTTGAATTAATGCACCAGGAACTGGATAAAGTATGGGATGGAGTTTATCGGATTTTAAAAAACGGGGGTTTGCCTGCATAAATATCGGAGATGCAACCAGGACATTAAATGGAGATTTCTGTTTATACTCAAATCATACAAGAATTTTACATTATTTATTAAAACTATGGTGTCAAAGCTTGAATTGTGAATTGGGCTTTTCTTTATTCACTATTCAAGGTTTTGACTCCCATAATAGAAGCATCTTATTCCGATTATACCGGACTTCCATGTTGATTGGAATGTATAGCATTTTGGGCCGCATGGGCGAGAAAAGATGATCTGGACATACCGCGTTTTTTTGCAGCAGCATCAATTCGGTGAAGAGTATCTTCTGGTATTGTTATGTTGACACGGACAGCCCGGGGCTTCAGGTCAGAAATTGTAACTACCAGAAAGGCTACAGCATCAGCATAGTCCGGATCAGCCATAATTTCTTCAAGTCGTGATGGGACAGGAATTTTTTCGCCATCCTCAAGCATACCTTTGATGTGAAAAGGAAGTGCTTTATGTGCCATATCCTTTACTTCATCAATAGTAGCTCCGGCAGTAATACAGCCTGGAAAATCGGGAAAAGAAACCCCAAAGTCGCTTACAGGGTCTTTATGAATAACGGCAATATAACTAGCCATAATATCCTCCTATCTGAATTTAAGACCAGATTGACGTTCAATACTCTTTAAAGTGTCAATCGGAAAGTCTTTTCTTGGGTGCGGAACGGTTACTCTGCCTTTCCTTGACGGATGGCGAAACTGAACATGCGAACCATCCTGATCAATTTTGTACCATCCGTCTTGTTTAAGCTTTTTGATGATCGTTCGGCTATCCATATACGTATTTATACACATCAATTATTGGCTTGTCAACTGACAAACATCGCTATATAATTTTAAAAATTGGGACGACCTGAAAGGTCGATTTCGGTAGAACTATGGTATCAAAGCTTGAATTGTGAATTAGACTTTTCTTTATTCACTATTCAAGGTTTTGACACTTATGTCTTCTAACATAATTGTCTTAGATCTGTATAACACACTTATGAAAGATTCCGAATGCGTAAGATTTATGCAATGGGCTTTACCACGCCTGCGCATGAGATGGCCGGGTTTCCGCAAGGTGCGAGGGCAGGTTTGTAAGCGTATCAACCGGCGTATAAGTGAGTTGCGACTCAACGATGTGGAATGCTATCGTGAATATTTACAGGTTCATCAGGATGAATGGATTTATCTCGATAGCCTGTGCCGCATTTCTATTTCGCGGTTTTACCGGGATAAAGGTGTGTTTGACTGTATAGGGAATAAGGTGCTTCCAGCATTGGCGCAACTGACTGCCAACAGCGGCAATAATACAATCAAATGCTGGAGCGCTGGATCTGCTTCAGGAGAGGAGGCTTATACCATCGCATTGGTCCGGCAATTCGTCCTTTCGTTGGATTATCCTGACATCGGCATTCATATTACAGGCACCGAAGTAGATAACAACCTGCTTGGACGCGCGGAAAGGGCATGCTATCCCCAATCCAGCGTAAAAGATTTGCCTGAAAAATGGCTTTCTCAGGCCTTTAACCGGGCCAACAAGCAATATTGCCTTTACCCGGAATTTAGGGAAAAGGTGAATTTCATTTCACAGGATATCAGGCTGGCAGCGCCTGACGGTCCTTTTCATATAGTATTATGCCGTAACCTGGCCTTTACTTATTTTGATATAAGCCTGCAAAAAAAGGTTTTAGGGAGAATTTTCGACAGCCTTCTTAATGAAGGGATATTGGTTATCGGCATCCACGAATTACTTCCCGGCGGAATTACATATTTTCGACCATGGATATCCAATATGGGAATATATCGCAAAGCTTTCGTATAAGGGTAAAATTGGATATAGGGAAAGATTGTCAATAATTGTTTGCTGATTTAACTAAAATTGAAACAGGACGAGGCTTTAGGGCTGGCTAAGTCATTTTACGATACTGTGACAAAACAACCAGCAGAATTATACCGGGTATAATTAACGTGGCGCTTCTCCCAATGGTATGCATTACAATCTGATTAACGGCAACAAATGTCAGATAAAGCATTATCGACCATTTCTTCATTTCCCAAAAGCCGTATATACAGATCAAGATAATTACTGCTGAAAAACCTAAATATGGTGGCCACCAAAAGCCGATGGACCATGCTTTATCACTGAAAGGCGCAAAAATTATACCTATTACATGAAAGATATACAAAGCGCACATAATTGTAATAATATTTGGTCGTTGTGTATCTCCCGATTCATTTTTGGATTTTAACGGACCATCTTGATCCTTATTTGTAGTCTCTTCCATATAAATATTCCTTGTTTTTCTTTAACATAAGAGTTTACCATTGTAGCAATTGTTATTATGCACTTCCGAGATTCTGGAAGTTATCACATACAATCTATGAATGCAAATATCACAATTGTTTGTTGCCCCAAATATGAGGGCTTCGTAACACTTTAACTTGTTAAAAATATATCCGCTTTGTTTCACCAGGCTAAAATGTTACATAAAAATGAGTCTGGCCTTATTAGTCCGATAGAATGACAATTTTTTTCAAAAATTATTAAAAACTATAACTATCGATTCATTGTATTTGTTGAAAGTAATGGAAAATATTGAAGATTTAGTCGAAATTCTGAAAAAGTATAATGAGGCTTACAGAAAGGGAAAACCGCTTGTAAGTGATCTCGAATACGATAGGCTTTTAGAAAACCTGCGGGAACTATCCCCATATCACCCTTTTCTTCTTTCAGTAGAGCCTGAAAAATTCGATACCAAAAAAGAAGTAAGACATCCTGTGCCGATGCTTTCAACTGAAAAAACATACACTAAAGATGGTCTTGAAAAATTTATTGCCAGGGTTGATAAAGCAGCTAATGAGATAGGAATCGCCGATATTTCATTCAGCGTAACACCTAAACTGGACGGCCTTGCCGGAAGAGATGACGGAGCAATGCTCGCCACCAGAGGAAATGGTGAAACAGGATACGATATCAGCAATTCTTTTAACAAGGGCATAATTCCTGATGGAGGCAGAGGACTTGGCCTTGGTGAATTGGTAATTGTCACGTCCTATTTTGAAGAACACCTGTCTAATGAGTTTGAGCATCCTAGAAATATGGTTGTCGGGATAATTAGTTCTGATACTTTAAACGAATTTGCAAAAAAAGCACTTCAAGACAATATGGTGCATTTTGTACCATATTCCGTTCTTCCAAAATGGACCGGCAGCGCTGGGGAACTTTTGGAAAACATAGAGCAAATCACAAAAGATCTTACAGCAAAAACAGATTACCCTATAGATGGAATGGTTGCTGAGGTTACCAATGAAGATGTAAAAAACCACATGGGAGCTACAGCTCACCACTACAGATGGCAAATAGCCATAAAGACAAAGGGCGAAACAGCTATAACTACTGTTGAGGGCATTAAATGGCAGGTGGGAAGAACGGGAAATATTACCCCTGTATTGAAGATTAGGCCTGTTTATCTTTCAGGAGCTACAATCCGGAACGTCACAGCTCATCACGCAGGTCTTATACAAAAAAAACATATAGGCGTCGGGGCGGAAATTGAAGTTATTAGAAGCGGCGAAGTAATTCCAAAGCTTGAAAAAGTTATTGCAAAATCAGATGAAATTATAATACCCGAAAAATGTCCTTCATGCGAAACAGAACTCGAATGGAATAATGATTTTCTAAAATGTAATAATAGTTCTTGCAAAGCTCAAATAGAACAAAGCATCAGCCACTGGTTTAAAACTCTTGGCAACGCGGACTGGTTTGGAATAAAAACAATCCAGAAGCTTGTTAAAAATGGTTATGACTGCCTTGAAAAAATATATGCTATGAGTGAAAATGATTTTAAAAGTATAGGTTTTGGCCCCGGCCAATCAAAAAATCTTGCAGCAGCCATTAATATAAGTAAAAATAAACCGGTCGAAGATTGGCGGTTTCTATCGGCATTTGGAATATCAGATCTCGGAAAGGGCGACAGCAGAAAACTGCTTTCTCATATGAAGATGGAAGAGCTTATAGATGCAAAAGCAGAAGATATTAAAAAAATACCTAATTTTGGCCCAATTACAAGCAGTTCGGTCGAAGAAGGCATAAAAAAAATAAAAGATACAATATATCACATGCTGTCAATTGGTTTTAATCTTGAAAGAACACCTCTTGCAAAAGAACAAATTAATATAGATAGCGCAATTGCCGGAAAACATGTTGTATTTACCGGCAAAATGGATTACGGAAGCAGAGAAAAAATGCAGGAAGAAGCAAGAAGGCTTGGCGCAGTAGTTCAAACCTCGATAAGCAGCAAAACTGATTATCTAATCTGTGGGGAAAAGGTGGGTACAAACAAAATTGAAAAAGCAAAAAAAATGGGTGTAATAATTATATCAGAAGAAAAATATAATAAATTGATTAATATAACAGATTAACATCTGTTATATCGGTTTTAAAACAAATTACCCTTGATGCATATATAGACTTTCAGATAATTCATTTCACAAGGCTATAAGAAAAAATCTGAGTAAGTCGTGCTGATGTGTACGTCGTCGAGGATTTTGACTGATAACGCAGTGAAATTATTTATCTGAAAATCTATAGGAAGGAAATAAATTATGGCCATTACCAAAGCTAATGTTGTTGAGACAATCTGTGTTACAAATGGATTTTCAAAAAAACAATCTATTGAAACGCTTGAAACTCTGCTGGAAATCATTAAGCAAACACTTGAATCCGGCGAGGATGTTTTGGTCAGCGGGTTTGGCAA
>JAJSZW010000182.1 GCA_030262895.1 Deltaproteobacteria bacterium
TCAGACTTTCGTCTTTCGAGAATTCATCTCGTTAAAGTCCACTCGACACCTCCACGCCAGAAACTATGCTATGCTATTTCTTATTCGTGATAGTTGTTTAATTTTCTTCTCAAATATTTTCTTTTGGGTAAATACAGACTCGAATATTTTACAGAAGTTATCCGATTTATCCTTATATATTTTAGGAATTTTTGTTATTTTCAAAACACTCCAGTCAGCCCTTGGCATTTTCGTACCCTTTGCACTATTCATTGCGATTCGAGAGAAATAAGAGCTTGTTAAAATTGTTGCAACTACAACAGGAGAAATATCTGAATTCACTTCAAGCACGATTAAATCAGATGAACATAAGCCTCCTTCGGGTGCTATTACAACCTTTCGCAAATATGGTCTTATTTTTCCGTACAAAATGTTACCTTTGTTGAATTTTGCTTTTGCGCTTACAACATTATCAATATCACCATGAGATGTTAGGTAGATCGAAACAGGATTAATGTGTTCGAAGCCAACATATTTTTGTGATTTGTCAAAAGGGGGTTGTAATAATTCTCTTTGTTCGCCACATAAATCTGAAAGAGGTAATTTTTCTGAGCTGGCTTTAAACTGATCAACCACGATGCTTTCAATTACTTGATTCCCTGATGTTATCAGATCATTCAATAGACCAACAGTTTCTTCCACCTTCTCCAGCACTTCAAGAATCTTTTTCTGGCGTTCAAGTGGCGGCAGCGGGAATTCTTGTATTGCTAGTGTTTTCCATTTGATTGTTGGAGAAAGCGAACCTTCAGAGATAGCGACAGCCCGATCCATAAACATGTCTGACTGCATAAAAAACGGCAGTAATTCAGGAATGATTTTTCCCGGAATAGCTTCAAGAACCATGGCGTGCGCAGAACAAATGCCGTCAAAATCAGCTACAGCTACTTTTTTCTGATAGGCACGGCGTTTTCCAAAGATTATCTGACCGGGGCGTACACGAAGCTTTTGCCCTTTAACATCGGAAGGTACACCATGTCTGGTAATTCGAAGTGATTGCGGATCGAGATGCTCTAAGCCTACATACACTTCAAGGTCTGTTTCAGAAGGATTTACTCGTTTGGAAATGTTTTTGGCAATCTCACCAAACTTAACGATCTGCCAACCCTTTTTTAAGGATGAAGGCGAAAGGCTTAAGGATGAATTCATTTTCGCCCCTCCTTTTTCTCCTTAGCATTTTTAGCACAGGTAATCAGAATAGCAGTAAGTTCTCCAGCTTCATTCATTAAATCAGCAAGTTTTTTTTCAGGGACTATTTCTGCTTCAAGGAGTAACTCCATCCAGTAACAGCTTTCTTCAAGCTCCTGTAAACCACCTTCAATTTTGCTGATAAATTCAGCATCTGAACGCGCCCGTGTACCTTCTCTGTAATGCGCACCTACGGAAGTTCCAGACCGCAACAACTGTTTCCCAATTACCTGTGTTTCTGTGGATTTCGGTAAGGCAGAGTAAAGGCGAATAATTCTGAGTGCAAACTCTTTAGTCCTTGTCTTTAAATCTTTCATTTATCCTTTATCCTTCCCTGCTGTTAAGTTGCAAATAGTGTAACGCTTTTTTTGGATTTAGTGACGAAATACTGTAACGCCACATAACCTCTTGAATTAATAATAAATATATTAAAAATTTAAAAATAAAACAATACCCAGCCTATACAGCTGAATTTATAATGTTTTTATGCGTTACACTATTTCGTTAAAAAATGAGTGAAAAGCGTTACACTATTTGCATCTTATTACCCTGCCAAGGCGTCTCCCCTTTTTGAAGCAAAGCAAACTCTTCCAACTTGAGGTTTGCTTTCAATTGGGGAGTCACTGACTCCCCAATTTGAGGTATACCTTATAAAACAGTCGATAACGGTTTAGTTCTCTCTTTTGGGTACGAGGTATATGACCTAAAGATTGAGCGAGTTTTTCAATTAACTTGTCTCCATATTTAGCTCTATCGCTTCCAAGGAGTTCATATTTGTGGATATACCCACCGATCATCCAATTACGCAGAGTCAAACTGACATTAACAGCGCAACTTGCTTGTTGAACTAATTCCTTGTGAATCTCTTGGATGACTTCAACCAAGTTATTAAAATTGATTTCACTTTTTTCTTCATTTCAACTTTTCGTATGCCTCCCTGGTTATGAAAATCTATATCTATTGTTGTTCACCCCCATTCAGTTTTTCCAAAATCACCTGTCCACCGGTCGACATCGGGTCTGTAAGCAGTAACCAAAACGGCTGGTGAAAGAACTCTCTCGAATTTCTCATTCATATTTTAATAATACAATAATCAGGAACTATCTGGCAATAATATTTACTTTACCGCAGTGGTTTTATACCTGGATTTAATCCGCGGTATCTTCCACCGTTAGCTTCAATGGCTTGATTACGAATTCCTCATCCGAAAAAGCAACCGTGTGTATCAGCATCGATTTCTGCCACCAGCTCCGCAAGATTTCGGGACGAATCAAGTGGGCCATACTTGTGCCATTTCATATCGGCCCTTTGCCAGAAAAGCCTCCAGTGGTTTTTGCTCCTGATGAATTTGAGTTTGGCAAAGGGTGCCCAAGTTTCTTCAGATGGATTATTCCATCGAGGCCTGACTTCAAATATGATTACGTCCTGATTTTGAATCCTATATTCACATCGCAATTTATCTCTGATATGCGCAGGCGATCTTTTCTGACAAAACGTCCCGACCAGCTTTTTTATCTTGTGGATCTCTATTTCGGTAAACGCCACTTTCTCTTCCCTTGGTTCATAACGTTGTTATCATTTCATAAGGCACATAACGCCGGTATCCGTAAATGCCTTTACAGTCATATCATCGAACATATTGCGCTCACATGTGTTAGCAGCTATGAGTTCAAATTTGTCACTGGATATCAAGCAGATAGATATTTCTCAAGAGCTTCAGTTACCACAGTATTAAGAGTAGTTCCTTTGGCTTTAGCTAATAAAGCCGCTTCGCGATGAAGATCACTTCCGGTTCTAACATTAAAACTACCCTTAAACGGTCTTTCAGGAATTTTTCCTTCCTTGGTGCAAAGATCTAAATAATCATCTACCGCATCTTCAAATGCCTCGCATAAACTGTCAACATCACTGCCTTCATAGCTAATGAGGCTGCGAATAAATTCTATCTTCCCATGAAAAATTCGATCCTCATCGCTATAATGAACTGAACCATAATATCCTTTGTAACTCATCATATCTTTCATAACATCCCCTCCTTTTTAAGAAGTTCAAGGATATCATCAATAATATACATTTTGATAATGTTATTGGGGTGAGGTTTATGCAAGGTAAAGAAATAACTTATGATATTCAAACAAGAAAAGCAACTGTTTTTAGTCGCAAAACAAATGCGTAAGGCTGCAACATAAAGCTGAGAGGTGTAAGGGGTAACATTGCCTTGGCTAAAAAAATTAAACAGTGTGTATAGTTGGGGAAGTTATTTCGTCCTCGTTCCTAAGTTCTCTTGGGACTAAAAAGATATTGACAGTACACATCATGTGAATACATTATTCACAATTAGTTACTAACTTATTATCAAAAAATCGTTTATCTGTTGGTAGCCGTTAACGGCTTGAAATTGGAAAGTAGAAATTAGGGAAAAATGAAACGAGTTTGCGAGTTGGATGTTTACAAGCTGGCAGAGGCGTTATCAGATATGGTCTGGCGCGACTTTGATAAGTGGAACAAAAACATGAAGGCCAAATTTCCAATTTCTAATTTCTAATTTCAATGTTCCGTGAACGTTTACGAAATTTTTTACGCCAATGCTATTCAATCAGTTGATTTAAAAAGCGGTTCTCAAATTATCAGGGCGTTAGACGTGCTAATAAAGAAAGATGTTGTTTACAAAAATAAAAACTATCAAATCCAGGATGTTATGTTCAAAAAATGGATTCAAACTCTTTTATGAAAAATTATATAAAAGTCCTCGTTTGAACTTACCGGCGCTTTACGTCCGGTGAAGTGATTGGACGTGTTTAGGAGACATCGTGCTGAACGTGCGCAAAATTAGATTGGGAGGGTGCCATCTTCTGGAAGAACATCAAATATGATAGACCATGAGTTTCTTTCACATAGGGAACAAATTCACTCAAAACAACATGCCCGTGCTGTTTTATCTGATCTGCCAGACATTCCATTACAGCATTTTGTTCTTGCGACAGGTTGTTTTCAAAACCAAACGAAATCTGACGATGCCCCAGATTGACATTTTCAATATCACTATATCTCATTAGATAAATCCATAAACTCCCTTGGACCATGTCTTCATTCTATGCTTAGGGCTCTCATCTTTCTGTTCGTCTTAGCGCATTGGGTGTAAGAGTAGTATCAAATCTTGAATAGACCCTTTCCTCGGCGCAACCGTTCATTTCTTTTTAAATTGCGATTTAAGTTTTTGATATTTCCCTGGCATATTCCCATCACGCATACTTCTGGGTAGAAGCCGCTTGGGATTCCACCATAGTTTGTTATTGAAAAGACCCATTTTGCCATCATGATATTTTGTATGATGCTCCTCACAGATCCAAATCACATCGTTGGGCCTTGAATAATCTTCATGATGCGCAATCACATCATGTTTGCCACATACGACACATGACTGCTTTTGTATTATGCCGTTTTTTAATAAATCATTGGTCTTGCGTCGCGTCTTTTTTCTAAGCACAGACAACGGGTCTTTAAATTCTTTATATTTTCGCAACTTCCACTTCGATAAAAATGCTGGGACATCACCAATACTCTCGGATTCCATTTTTGCGGCACATTTTTTTGAGCAATAATGTTCACTTTTATGATGCAGCGGATTCCCGCAGGCAATGCATTTTACGGGTTTTCCGTCTCGCACAGAAGG
>JAJSZW010000183.1 GCA_030262895.1 Deltaproteobacteria bacterium
TCTAAATTTTAGTGTGAGAATTGGTGTGAGAAAAACTTCCAAAATCTGCTAAAATAGGCAAAAAATGACAAAAATGTATAATTGGTATATATAGTTATATCAAGTAGATATATTATTTTGAGGGGAGTTAGGAAGCTCGCAAATTGTCTCCAGTAATTCAAGTATTTCGTTATTTGACGGAATGTCGGACATTGATCGGCCGTAATGCACAAAACGAAGTATTCCCGTCTTATCGATAATCATTTGGCAGGGCAGTCTTCCCAGCTTTAGCACTTTGACTTCTTGTCCATAGAGTCCCGAGAGGATGTGTTCCGGATCAGGCAGACCGACAAATGGTAAATTTTCTTTTGTCCAGTATTCCTGAAAAGCCTTCGTATTTTCCGGACCAACAACTAAAACTTCAGTATCCAGGTTCTTAAAGCTTTCATAATCCTGACGCAACTGCGCCATATGCCTGCGGCAGAAGGGTCAAATAAATCCGCGATTGAATACAAGCAGCACATTTTTTTTATCGGCGAAATCGGACAGCGATACTGTATTTCCATGAATATCTTGTGATGTGAATTCAGGTGCCTGTGTGCTTATACTTACCTTGGACATGAAAGCTCCTTCCTTAAATATGTCTTCTACTTATAATTCAAATCAAGCTTGATGGTCTCGTAAAAAGTCAAAAAACACCTATCTAACTGAAAAAACTTTGAAAACAGTCAAAATACTTCTTGCTTAACATTTTCGATCCCTGGGATTTTCTTACTCCCAAAAGACGGCAAATGCTTGATGCCGGATGGCCTGGTCTGTTTCGAGAGCAAATACTGCCTTCGATTCCTGTCAATAAGGTCGGCAAGTATTTTAACGCCACATTCGGCCGACCGACAAAAGAACTCTATTCCATGTTGGGCGCTCTTATTCTTCAGCAGACGTTCGATTTTACTGACGAAGAAACTATACAGCAGTATGCCTTTAATATTCAATGGCATTATTCACTCAATATCAGCGAAGAGACGGATGATGCCAAATATATCTCTTTAAAAACATTATGGAATAATCGAAATATCGTTGCGCAAAACAATCTTGAGGACGACATTAACAATTTGAAATTATGAGATTTTTTATTTTTGGGGAGATTTTCCAAACGCAACTTCTTTCAAATTAAGTTTTTACAAACTACGTCTTGATATGCTATATATTTTTATCTAAACCCTATTACATATAGAGGAGAGTTATGGCTGTCATCTACCCCTTTTTTCTTCAATCCATTCTTCGGGTTCACACTAATATTCAGCTTCAGGTTCCGTATCCCTTTTTTGATCCCGCTTGTACATGCTACGAGGCGCTTCGCTCTATCGCAGTGGATGGTCTCAGTGTTCAGTCTGTCCTGAAACGATTCGGCCTTACGGAATATGGTCTGTCAAAGAGTCAGTCATCTTTTCGGAAACATGGGATGGCTGGACTCATTGGCCTCAACGCCCGGCAATTTGTCGAAGACCTGCCCCTTGAAGTTGAACGGATGGTTTTTGTTCTGAAACGGGCACGGGCTTGGATTCTCGCTACCAAGATGGTGATTCTTCTCAAGGGATTTAACCACGATGTTAATTTAGCTCTGATGCGCCATCTCTATGCTTCCTATTGGTGGGCTCTTGGTACACGTGAATACAAGGAGGTAGATTTCTATTCTTTAAACTTAAAAGTTCAGAAGCTTTGCCAAATTCGTGCCCAGCACAATGAAGAGGCAGCGAATTTTTTTCGCTCTGACGACATACTCCAAACGCGCCTTGAAATTTTCAGGACTTTAGGGGAGCGTGGCATAACAAGCCGGCGCACCTGATGCCAAAAGCAAGGGCGTTTAAGAAATTGTGTGGTTTTGCTAAGGTTTTTTTTGACCTGTAAAGGCGCTTAATGCTATGGCAAATTAATGCCGGTAAAGACGTTGAGCAAATGATAGTACATGCTCTTCTTAATAAAGGAACATAACAAACTACTACCCGACACCAGAAGCCGGTAGGCTGAAGATTTAGCTACTGGGGAATATAAGGGACGAGCAAGAATCAAAACAAGGAAGATTGTTATGATATCCGACTGTAGCGAAAAGAGATATGAGTCCAGAACTGAAGTAGATCAGTATTATAGCGTGGAACTTTCAATCCCTGATGCCGGCTTAATATATCAATTCAGAATATGGAATTTATCGTCAAGGGGCATATGTATCGTGGTCAAAAAGGATTCTGATCTGCTGGAACATCTGAAGGTCGGTAACATATTGAATATAAAGTACTATCCTACTGATTCATCATGTCCAACAGAATGCCTGAAAACACAGATTAAGCATATCACCAAAGATAAACAGGGGCGATTCAGGAACCATGTTTTGGTTGGCTTGTTTATCTTAGAAAAACAAGGATCTGATCAGTAAGATAAGTATAAGATAACATAGTCAGCAACGTAAACGTATTAAGCCTCGGTTAGGCAAAACGGCGCCACGATTAGGCGCAAATCATTTTCAAACAAGGAGAAACAGATATGGGTGATAAGGGAAAAAGAGATAAAGGCAAAAGGGAACAACAAAAAAAGGCCGTGCTTAATCCAAAGGAAAAACGAAAATTGAAAAAAGAAAAAAAGAAATAAATACCCAGCGCTATCCGGTAATATCAAACCAAAAACCGCATGGATTGTCTTCGGGGTTATTTGTGCCCTCTATCATTCCCCGAGTCGCTTGAATCCGAATGCTCTTTTTCCGTTGTTTGTGGATTTTTGATTAATTTCATGAAAGTTGATACGGAAACAAAGCAAGCCGAGAAAATTGATGATGCGAGCAGACTGTTCAGTAATAACAGAAGTTCAACTTGAACCCAAATTGGAATACCTTTGGCAGGCAATTTGAGAAAGGAGTAAAGCGTTGGCGCCACCTTGGCCAGAACACCCAATGGAAATGCGATAACGCCCATAAGCAGGTAAGCAAGATGATTAATCACATAAAATTCCGACAAAAGCGGCGATTGAGTGCCCGCTAGTCGAGTTGAGATGCAAAACGGGGTTAGAATGCTTGAGAGAAGAAAATGAAAGACGGCAATGGTTATCGCCATTTTCAAAAATTGTTTAAGGAAATTTTTCATTCTGTTTATGCTCAATTAGGGTCTAATAATGCTTGTAAAATAGTATAATATATAACCTCTAATGGGTCAACTCAGATTGAACCTAAATTGAGCGATTTTTTACTCGACCTGCACCAATCTCTTGCGCATCAAGTATTTGCGAAAAATCTCGACATTTCCATTGGTATGCCTACGCTTTTCGTCCCGCCCAGGCGGGACTGCATCAAGATCTTGGCACATTTCTTCGCAAAAAATCGCTCAACTTAGGTTGAAAGGAACATATATGGCAAGAAACTTAATTTTTGGACTTTTTTTGTCCTTAATAATTATTGCCGCTTTTTCTGCAACCGCAAAGGCTCAAGACGCCCAGTCTATTATAGAAACAAGTTTTAATTATATGCGGGGAAATGCATCAATCGCAACAGTTCATATGATAATTCACCGTCCGGATTGGGAAAGAGCTATGACTATAAAGGCATGGACTAAGGGTCAAAAACAGAGTCTTTTTAGAATAATTGCTCCACCCAGGGACAATGGCAACGGGACTCTTAAGAAAGGGCGAGAGATGTGGATTTATAATCCCAAAGTCAACCGGGTTATCAAGCTTCCACCTTCGATGATGTCTCAGGCATGGATGGGATCGGATTTCTCCAACAACGATTTGTCCAAAACCGACAGTATTATCAACGATTACACACACACACTAACCGGGGTTGAAAATATTGATGGAAAAAAAGTTTATCTCATCAAGTCCATACCTAAACCGGAAGCTCCAGTGGTCTGGGGCATGCAGATACAAAAAATCAGGGAAGACAACATAATCTTAAGCCAGGAATTCTTTGATGAAGACTTTAAGTCGGTAAAAAAAATGACTGGTTTCCAGATACAGATGCTTGGCGGCAAGCTGTTCCCCAAGGTGTGGAGAATGCAAAAAACTGATGCTAAAGACAAGTATACTGAATTAGTATATAACGAACTCGTTTTTAAACAAAGACTTGAAGATAGTCTATTCACAATATCCAATCTTAGAAATCCAGGAAGAGAAGCATTGTGACGATAGATGCCAAAATGGCCTGGCGCAATATCTGGCGAAATCCAAGAAGAACTGTTTTAACGATTTCCGCCATAGCATTTGCCAGTTTGCTGCTGATTTTTATGGTGTCTTTCCAGTTCGGCAGTTACGAAGCTTTAATCAATTCCTCAGTTAAAATTCATGCAGGACATTTGAAAGTTCAGGCAAAAGGATACCAGAATAAAAAGGACATGCATTTAGTGGTACCTTATCCGTCTGAGACAGGCAGAATTTTGGACAACCTCCAGGGGATTGATGCTTATACATTCCGCGCAAACGCTTTTTCACTTATTTCTTCCAAAGAAAGAACTTATGGAGTAATTGTGACTGGAATTGACCCGGCCGGAGAAGCAAAGGTGTCAACCCTTGCGAAACTGATGCGAGACGGGAGCTACCTGTCTGAAAATGACATTGATAAAGCATTGCTTGGCGAGCTGCTTGCAAAAAATCTGCAAGTGGGCCCAGGTGATGAATTGATTATTCTGGGGCAGGGACGAGACGGCTCCATTGCAGCGACTGTCGTTCAGGTAAAGGGAATTTATGGTTCCGGTATTGACGAGTTCGATCGAAGCACTATCCATATTCCTCTTAAAACTTTTCAAGATGTATATTCAATGCAAAATGCTGTCCATGAGGTTGTGGCTGTATGCAAATCACTGAGAGACGTTTCTACGGTAAAAAAGAACATCCAGGAAGTTATTAATCATC
>JAJSZW010000184.1 GCA_030262895.1 Deltaproteobacteria bacterium
TGGCGGATTCAAGGCTGCTTTCGGCATAGCCCCTAAGTCCTGTTTTTGCATCGCTGAATTCATCACTTAAAGGCTCTCCATTACTGTCGCAATTAGTTCGGTCAACCTTTACCATTATATTTACGTCAATAGAGCCGGACCTCATTTTACTTGTCAGCTCTTTCTCCAGGGCAGATCTTTTTGATCCTTCTTTCATGTTTAAAAGTTCATTGTATGCCTTTTTTAAAGGGGATTCTTCAGGCAGTAGATCAAAGTATTTGCTTTTTTCATTATTTTTGAAAAACGGTTGTTTCCTTATCCTGTCCATTTTAATACGTACAATTTCCTGTACTGTTTCAAGATAGGCTGTTACTCTTTTCGATCTTCCGTCATTTTCGTTTGCCGGTATCCTGGAATACGGCAGGCTGAATTTTTCAGAATAATATTTTCGGATTTTTTCCAGCAAAAGATCATCAACTAGAGATATAACCGATGTAATGCCTAAACAGGCTACACGTATGGGTGTATCAACAGAGTGACCGGTACCCATAACCGGAATATGAAATTCATGATAATAGTTTTTCATTTATTGACCCTTTAAATGTTAACTTACTAAGTTGCAAAAAGATTTTATAATATAGAACAGTTAAAAATTACAGTAATGTTTTTATATTTTACAAAAGTTTTACAAATCTTTAATTGTAACTACTCAGGTGGATAGGCTGAAGGCTGAAGACTGTTAGGAAAAAGTGCATTTTGAAGCCATGTTTGGTGCAAGAATCAGATGTTTCCGCTAAGGCCAAATTTCCAATTTCAAGTTTCAAGCCGTGAACGGCTACGAATAAAGTAAGGTTGTAACATTTCAATAAATTGTGGTATTGATTTCCGGATTCCTGCGAAGGCTGAAATTATGCATAAATCAAAACTGTTTTTTCATCCGATTCTTATCTTTATTTTATCGGTAGTAGCCCTGGCATTGTCTCTGATCCTGTATATCCACTGGTACATGGAGGTCAGCACAGGACTTAAAGCTGTTATGTTAAGATTTGACCTTGATTCCAGTCAGGTTCTGGAACCTCAGACCTGGGTAGTTATTATGGTTCTTTCGATTCTTGTCGGTATAATTCTTATGGGTATATTGATGATATTTGTTTATACCCAGAAAACAGCTCAACTTTATAGACTGCAGCATAATTTCATCAATAATTTTACCCATGAGCTGAAAACTCCGGTTACTTCATTGAAGTTATATCTGGAAACATTTTTAAAGCATGAGCTTTCCAGAGAAGATCGGCTTAAATACATCCGCTATATGCTTCAGGATGTAACCCAGCTTTCTGACAACATAAACCGCATATTGAATCTTGCCAGAATTCAAAGCAAGAATTATAAAGGAAATTTCTCTATAGTAAATATCAATCAAGCAGTTAAACAATTTCTTAAAAACAACAACCATCTTTTTCAGAATTGCGAGATAAATATTCATAATCCATCCGGCCGGTCCTTTTCTTGTCGGATAGATTTGTCTTTATTTGAGATGCTCCTTATGAATTTTTTGACTAATGCTGTTAAATATAACGCGTCGGAAAGACCCAAAATAGATATTACTTTTGAGCCCAAAAAGCGTGAATTACATATACATTTTGAGGACAACGGGATTGGGTTTGACAAGAATGAAACCAAGAAAATATTCAGGAAATTTTATCAGGCCGGTCGGTCTGATGATATGTCGGCAAAGGGCAGCGGTCTTGGCCTGCATCTTGTCCAGAATATTGCTCGAATCCATAAAGGAAAAGTCATTGCGGAAAGTAAGGGAATAGGAAAAGGATCGGTTTTTACTTTAATTTTGCCCAATAAAACTTGAAGGGTCCCCATGAATGATACCGAGAAGAAGCGTATTCTTGTAATTGAAGATGAGAGACATATAGCGGAAGGTTTAAAATTGAATCTTTCACTCCAGGGATATGATGTAATTATTGCTTCAGACGGTGTTTCAGGCCTTAAAAAATGGAAAGAATGGATGCCGGATCTGATAGTGCTTGATATAATGCTGCCGGGTATTGACGGATTGTCCGTGCTTCAAAATATCCGTCTTGAGGATGAACGGATTCCTATACTTATTTTATCAGCCAAGGGCGAACCCGATGACAGGATAAAAGGTTTTTCTTATGGAGTGGATGATTATCTTTCAAAGCCTTTCAACCTCGAAGAGTTTTTGCTGAGAGTTGAAAGACTTTTAACCAGGGGATCCTGGAACCGTGGGGAAAATGATATAAACGGCTCCGGTCTTGCTTCATTACCGAAAACCTATGCTTTTGGAGGCAACCACATCAATTTTGAGACTTCCGTTGCAGACTGTAAATGCGGAAAAATAAATCTGACAGAGCAGGAAGTAAAGCTTTTAAAACTTTTTATTGCAAATCGCGGCAAGCCGCTTTCCAGAAGCAAACTTTTGGAAATAGGCTGGGGTTACAATAGAGATACGACAACCAGAACTGTAGATAATTTTATTGTGAGGTTTAGAAAGTATTTTGAGGATAATCCCAAAAAGCCGGCGCATTTTAAAAGCCTTCGTTCAATCGGCTATGTTTTCGATCATGATAAGGAATAGGAATGACTTCACAGGAAGAAAAAACGATTAAAAAATGGAATGATGGATTATCCGGTAACATCGAAATAGATCTGATTCTGACAAAAGATGAAAGAGATTTCGAGTTTAGAGAATTCAGTGATAAATTATCAAATCTTGCTTCCAAACTCAGTATTAATCAAATCAAGGATGATGAAAACCAGGTGCCTGCCATCAAGGTGGGCAGAAGTATATATTACCATGCCATACCTCTTGAGGCTGAATTAGAGCCATTTCTTGAAGCACTGACTTTACTTGACGGCAATTCGTTTAAATTAACCGGCGAAGTACAAAATCGACTTGATAAAGTTAAAATTCCCGCTGATCTTAAATTATATATAGCAAAACAATGTCCTTTTTGCCCGAAAAGTGTTAAGCAGCTTATTCCCCTTACTTTTGCGAATGAGTTAATAAAGCTTGAAATTATTGACGGCACACTTTTTCCTGAAATTGCAGAGCTGAATAATATTCGATCCGCACCAACGCTTTTGCTGGATGAAAACTTTCGATGGACCGGCACTGCGAATCTTAACGAAATAGTTGAGATAATACTTAACCGCAATCCTTCCAATCTTAGTACCTCATCAATTATCAGCTTGTTAAAAGAAGGTAATGCCGATCAGGTAGCAGAAATGATGCTTGACCATAACTCTATTTTCCCCGCCTTTATTAATACACTTATTCATGAAAAATGGCCGGTTCGTCTTGGTGCAATGGTGGCATTCGAATATATTGTTGAGAAGAATAACGCACTGGCCGGCCAGGTTATTAATCCCCTGTGGGAGCAGTTCCAAAGTGTTGATGACCGAATTAAGGGCGATATTATATATGTTTTGGGAGAAACCGGAAATATCGAAATGGTTTCCAAGCTGGAAAATATATTATACAGCGGGATATATCATGATGAAGTAAGAGACGCCGCAAGAGAAGCTTTGAGGAAGATTGAAGATTGAAGATTTGTGGTATCGCTTTGCTCTGGCTTTTTATTATAAAATTAATAAAATCCCTTCAATCTTAGAACCGTGTTTTAGATAATCAAAAAGGCAGGAGCGTGATAAAAAGTGAATTCCGGGGAAAGCTATCTGCAACAAGAAGTCGATTGGATTGAGAATTCCGGGGAGATGCCGGAAGTGGCTTTTTATGAAGCTCTTTATTATCTTGCTGAGGAAGAAGAAGGCCCAAAGCTGACACTGACTTTATCAGATATTAAGCACCTGGAGGATGCAGCAATAAACCGTTTCAAAACCATTATATTGCGAGATCTCAAGTTCGCAAACAGGAGATCATCGATTTTTCGTGGATTAAAAAGAGCGATTATAAATTATAACAGATTAAAGAAATATCAGAAGAAAAAGAACAGAATTGATCCCGGTCTGGAGAAAATGATAGGTCGTTTTCTTTTGGAGTATATTCGCCGTGAATGCGAGGAGATATCAGATGGAAGACATTACAGGACTATTAACTGCACACGAGTGGAACTTGAACAGTTTGCAGATGAACTTGGTGTAAATATAGCTCCGGAGTATAATGATATATGTTTTGAACACATTCCATTAGCATTTGACGAGGTTTACAGAGCGACATTGCTTTCAGAAAGACAAGATTACCCCTACAAGTTTATTTATGATAGAGGTAATTATTGTGAAATTGTGATATTTAATAAAAAAAAGCAGAAATTTCATATTTCTCTTAAAGTATTTTGTGAAAAAGAAGATTCAGATAGAAAGAAAATGTTGCTGAAGACAGATGTTCTTTACAGGTCTTTATCCAAATCAATTCCGCCATGGGAAATTTCATAATATCGATCTTTAAAACCAGCTCCCTTAATACCACCTTTCTTTAGGCACCCCCGCCGCTTCTGCGAAATTAACAACCCTTTTTCAAACAG
>JAJSZW010000185.1 GCA_030262895.1 Deltaproteobacteria bacterium
CGAATACGGTGAAAGCTATTTCTTGCACGATTACATAAAGAACTTTATTGACGGCAAAAGGTTTTATGCTCCACCCCCTAACAAAAGTTCAGTAACCTTAGATGAAGCAATAACAATATTCGATATAAAAAAAGATAAACTTAAGAAAATGAGTCGCCGCGGCTTAACGGCATTATACAGGCATATGGCTAAAAAACACCACCCCGATAAAGGGGGAGAGCATGATAAATTTATTAAATTAACTGAAGCATATCAGGAATTATTAAAAACCAAAAAGGCGTAAATTAGTGCCTGGACGAAAACTCAAAATACCTGAAATTATAGTCAGTTATATGCTATTCTCAAATCGAAGATTTTTAGCAGTTAGCTTTTAGCGATTAGCCTTTAGCTTAAAAAATCAAATAGATAACACATTCAGCTAATCGCTTTTTCACAAATCTTCACATCGGTAAATAAGCTGAAACTATTGCCGGCATTAAAAAAAATACTTTTCGGACAGGCACTACAGGCCCCACGACATCGCCTCGACCATCTGGCTGCCTTTGTTGAGACCAACGGCAGGCGTCTCTCTCATTTTCTTGAAGTGCTTTTTACATATCGAAAAAAACGTAGAGCGTTTCGCACCAAATATACACTAACAGGATTTATCATAAGTGTGCTGTGCGGAGGAGCCGCTGTTTCGCTGACGTTAGCCAAGTCTGTGATAAAGGTTCGCAGGAAATTCGCGAAGCCATGAAAGAACTGCCAACCATTAGACACGATGAGCATATTAAACCCCCCAATGCCACTTGACAAACTGCAATTTAGATCAGCGTGCAAGAATGCCATGTAGAAAGGGGAAACATTGGGGGGAGGAAGAGAGGGCAAGTTTTGATTGTTTATAATTATTGCCTTGGCTTTATTTTTATAAACGAAAACTTGCGCTCTCTATTGCATGGGGCTTAGATATTTTGAAGGCATGCGTCTTAAAATAAGTTAAACCTAAGTTGAGCGATTTTTTGCGAAGAAATGTGCCAAGATCTTGATGCAGCAAGGTTTGCGAAAAGCGTAGGCATACCAATGGATATGTCGAGACTTTTCGCAAGTCCTTGATGCGCAAGAGATTGGTGTAAGTCGAGTAAAAAATCGCTCAATTTAGGTTAAAGCCCAATGGGTCAATAAAAAACATGTTAATTATTTCTGGCCATCGCCGCCCTCTTTTGCTTCTTCTTCCTGCTGCTGTCCCTCTTTCAGTTCATCACCTTCGGTGATTATGGTTTTGGGATCATCGGTGGTGAGTTCTGCCGGGTCAACCGGAATAACATCTCCTGAGCTAGGCGCCGATTCCGGACTTGTTTTTTGGCCTTCTTCAAGTGCTGCACATGGTTCTTCATCTGTAGCAAAAGCAATGCCGCCAATAAATACAAAAGAAAATGCAAGACAAATAATCATAACTTTCTTCAACATAATAATAATAATAATACCTCCCAATAAATAAGTTTGTGTTTTTCCAACATGGAATTTGAATTTGTGAATTATAACAGAGCAACATATGTGCCAAAAAGCTAACTTGTTGGAATGTTGGTCATTCAATAAATTCGCAATGGATTCGTGACTTTTTCAGTTACGAATCTTGCACACCTGGTTACGTTTTTGCACATTGCGCCCCACCTTTTTTGACTTTTGTTAAGATAAGGTTTATTTTAATTAAGCGTAAACAAAATGAAGAAACATTGAATCATCTTAAGATTAAAGTTTACGGAGGAATTATAATGAAATGCCCGGGACAGGACATAAGGTACTGGAAACCAGGGGCTGTTTTTGATGTTAAATGCCCTAAGTGCGGCAAAGATGTTGAATTTTTCAAGGATGACACAACACGAAAATGCCGCAATTGCGGGCATAAGTTTATAAATCCCAAACTGGACTTTGGCTGTGCCGCATACTGCCAGTATGCAGCGCAGTGCGTAGGCGACCTTCCCGAAGAATACAAGGCCCAGAGGGAAGATACGCTTAAGGAGCGGATCGCAGTTGAAATGAAAAAATATTTCAAGAAGGATTTTAAACGAATCGGTCATGCCATGCAACTAGCGCGCTATGCCGAAAAAATCGGAAAGAACGAAGGCGGCGACCTGGCTGTAATTCTGGCTGCCGCATATCTGCATGATATTGGAATTCATGAAGCAGCACGGGCAAAGGCGAGCGCTGCTGCTGAAAACCATGAAAAAACAGGGCTGTCTGTTGCAAGATCTATAATGACAGAGCTTGGGGCAAAAAAAGAGCTGATTGACGAGGTATGCAATATCATAGGCCGTCACCATCACCCCGGACCCGATTCAAGCCTGAATTTCAAGATAGTTCATGACGCAGACCTTATCGTCAATCTTGAGGAAAAACAGAAAGAGAACCCTATGAATGATGAAGACCTTGCTGAATTTATTGGAAAAACTTTTTTAACCGAAAGCGGGCGAAAAGAAGCAGGGGATGTCTTTGGATAAAAGGGTCATAGTATGAGACCATTGCAAAACGTCCCCTTTTGCCCAAATAGCGCTAAAGCTTCACTTCGTGCCGGCGTCAGGCTATGTTAGCTGATAAGCTGCTGAGCTGATAAGCTGTTATGCCTTTTTATCTTATGAGCTTAAGAGCCATCAGCTAAGCTGTATTCCTGCGATTAAAATTTTCGCCTTCCTTGAACTTGAACAAAATTGAACATTTTTCAAAGATCTCAGTATTTTTATAACCCTTAAATTTTTCTGGCGTCCCCAAAGGTAATCCTCATTTACCCGTTGTGCTATATTCACATCAAAAACTATTGTAAATACTATGAATTCTATCCAACCAAAAGACACAGAAAGCCTACCGACAGACTAATATCATCACGTATTTAATCATAATTTCACAAAGAAAAAATTGTGCCAGCAATGGCAAATAAATTCTAAAATGAATATTGTGTATGTAATGTACCCTCAAAAGTGCCAGACATCAGCGATCCCCGACGGCATGATAACTTATTGATTTAACAACATTTTTGAATCATGCTTCTCGTAAACTTTTTTGCTGTAAATTCAAAAGGTTAGCTTAAAACGGAGCTTATGGTTTGTGTTGAATTATGTAACCTTCAGATTTTTAACGATTTTTTGTTTACGAAAATGCCTCTTTGAATTTCTTTTATTATCAATAGGTTATATGGCCTTTGGGAATCGCTGGCCAGACATTAAGGCAGAAATCCCAATAAAATTGTAATAGTAGCGTAATTACAGTATCCTACACATTACACCAACTCGAATGACAATCCTGTCATATCGTCCAACCAGCATAATAAAAACTACAGGAAAGCAGAGCGTTTATTAGGGGGAAAAGGCGGTTTATTCCAGCATTGGAACAGTTAGTATTCAGTTTCCAGATGGCAGACCATTCACGCAGTCCTCTATTCAATCTGTTTATCAATTTCAGTACATACGGAAATCATAAAATATCCCTTGTGCAGAATTCTGCACAAGCGATTTTACAGCGATGTCAAAAACAGCCGGGATGGTTCTGTCCGGTAGACCGTCATTAGTATCGTCATTTTCAACTTACTGGGAATTAAACAGATAATGATAATGACGACGATGATTTTAATAAAATAGATTCCAACTGTTTGGAATCCGCATTTCTGACCGTAGCCGTCCTTACAATCTTTAAGAATGGGGGAGTTGGTTCCTGGGAACTTTATCGTTCAAACCTTGCTTTAATCATCCAATTACCGTCCAGGATTTAACAAGATATCGGATTGATATCAAATAAATACAGAGAGATGCTATAAAGTCGAGTAGCCCAGGGGAATTTCACCCCCACGCCCTCACAGATCCGTACGTGAACCTCTCGATTCATACGGCTCCTGCCAGCCATACTCTTGAAACCTCTCGGCTTCAAGCCGACGCAGTAAGAAATTAGCTCCTCCCATTTCTGGTTGGCTGAATTTTTCTACGACCTGACTCATCCCCTTCGCTCCAGCCCCATTACAGACCCTTCAACACTACTACAGGATGATCCGCCCACTTCATGTGCATCGATACTTTCCCCCTTCGTGGTCCTCACTTATAAGGTTTTCTCTTAACATCACATGAAGAGTTCCCACGTTCCGCACAAAAGCCTGGATCAAGTTCATGCCATCTTTATGCCGGACGCCGCCCAGACAGTAAACAGGTATCCCCTGAGCTTATCCTGGGGACCTGCAAGCACCCCAGTTTTGACGCCGTCTCTGATATTTCGACACCTCATCAATGGTTCGCTATCGCTCATCTCCTTGATCCTCACCTGACACGGTCTTTTGCCATGTCTTTTCCTCAACGCTCATCACCATGGCTTTTGACCACAGCAGCTTGAGGTGGTTTGAAGCCTGCTCCTGTAAGCCGGCTCCGAGGAGCCCTCCCTCATCTCTTGTGCAGTTGCGCACACCTTTAAATCATATGTTAAAA
>JAJSZW010000186.1 GCA_030262895.1 Deltaproteobacteria bacterium
AAAAGAAGTCTCGATAGCACACCTTCAAGACGGTTTGCGCTTTCGACTTTATCTTTCACTGTTTTTGCCTGGAAGTATTTTGTCCTGGCCTCTGCGATATTTTCAAATAGTTCTTTCTCGTGTTTTGCATAACCCTTAACCGTTTCAATCAGATTCGGGATGAGGTCATATCGCCGCTTGAGCTGGTTTTCAACCTGCGCCCACTTGCCCTTGACATTTTCATCCATGGCAATGACTGTATTGTAGCCGGCAATAATTTTTCCTATTACAAGGAACCCAACAAGTAAAACAACACCTACAATTATAAGAATGGTTTTTAACGATTTTGACATAAAGCCCTCCATGAAAATATTTTGAACCGTTACCAGCCACCTGATGCGCCGCCGCCGCCGAAACCGCCGCCACCGCCACCGCCACCAAAACCACCGCCACCGAAACCGCCGCCGCCACCCCAGGCGCCACGCCTTCCACCCATAGAAGATAAGAGGAAAAGCATAAGAAAAAGCCTTGGGTTCTTTATAAAAAGAATAAACATAATCACAAAAAACACCAGCGATATTATTTTGCCCATGAGGCTGACAGGTTGATCTTTGCCGGTGCGTTGGGCCGAGCCTTTTATTTTCGGCATGCCGGTTATCTTTACGCCCGAATCCGCTGCTATTTCATTGGCCAATGCAAGAGCTGTGGCATATATACCTTTTGAATATTCTTCACTGCGGAAAAAGGGCACGAGATAATTGCGGCCTATGGTTCCTGCCAGGCTGTCGGGTATAACGCCTTCAAGGCCGTATCCGACTTCAATCCTGTACTTTTTATCTTTAAGCGATATAAGAAATAAAACACCGTTGTCTTTTCCCTTTTGCCCGAGTTTCCATTGATCGTGAGCTATTGTTATTGAAAAATCATCGATAGATTCGCCTTCGAGGCTTTTAATGGTCAGAACGACGAGCTGAGCTGTTGTTTTTTGTTCAAGTTCCTGAAGATACTGATTAAGTTTATACTCGGAACTGTTATCAATTATATTTGCAAGGTCCACCACATAGTTGCCCGGCTTTTCCGGAATGATGTCGGCATGTGAAAAGGGTTGCAGCAAAAATAAAAAACACAGGATGAGTATGATCAACGCTGGTTTAATTTTCAATTGCATTTGTAATATACCCCAGTTTTTCAATGGCTTGATAGTAGTCTTCAAATATTGTGTTGAGAGTTTCGATAGACAGTTTTGTTCTTTCCTTCTTTGCTTTCAATATTATTTTGAATACATCGGTGTTGACGCCGGACACATCCTGCAAAGTTGTCAGGACTTCTTTGTTTTGTTTTGGAGGCTCTTTCTCAAAAAGAAGAATTAAACCTCTGAAAAGGGGGATATAGCCCGAAAAGGAACTTATAAATCCGTCCGCTATCAGTTTTTTGCTTCCGGAAGAAGAAAGGTAACCCTGCCTTATACCGATTAATTTAACTTTCAGTTCCCTTTCACACTGATGCCTGAGGTCGGATTTTTTTATTTCAAGATCATTGAAAATATCCTCCCCAAAAATGGTTTTATGGAGGATCTTTATGGTCAGAAATTCAATCGGGAAGACATCAAGGGAACTTGAGACATACTCAGGGGTCATAATAAGGGGAGATGAAATCTGTTTTTTACCGAATTTTTTACCAAGAGGCGCAAAATCTTCAAGGAATTTCAAATCAAACCTTTTGAGAACAAGGATGGAATTGATATCCGAAGTTTTAGTATTGAAATCTTCGGTCAAAGCGCTGCCGACAATGTGAATTGAATGGATTTTATCCTTGTAATTGTTTAATACAACGTCGAGAAAAGGTTTAAATTTCACCTCGGCATTGTCATCTATCTTTACTTCGTTCATATAGCCTCCTAACCCGAATATTTCATAAAGGTTAATATTTCAATCAAGCTAAAACCTCAATTAATATATTACCATATTTAACAATACGATGGGAATAAAAAAATTACTATTTTAAAAAGCTTCGTAACAATTTAGCCTTTTGAAAAAGAATCTGACAGGATAACGGGATAAACAAGATTTTATATAAAGCGCACAAACAAAGCCAACCCTCATTGTAGCTATCAAGTAAATCATAAAATATAATCACAACATGAAGAAGGTGTGTATCAAGGTATAAGGATTTAGATTTGGATTAACAGGAAAAGTTTTGATAATTTAAATCCTGAATATCATGTAAATCCTGTCAAAAAAATAATATTAAAAAGAGCTAAAGTGTTACAAAAAAGCTTCCTGTTTAAATTAATGATTTTGTGTTATAATATTATTTTGTATGATTAAAACAAAAAGAAAGGATAGACTCAAATGAGTTACGATTTTAATGCAGATGAAATATTTGAGATGGCCGAGCAGATTGAAAGAAATGGGGCGTCCTTTTACAGAAAATCGGCAGAATTGATTACCGATCCTGCTGAAAAAAAGCTTTTGCTCGATCTTGCCGCAATGGAAGATGAACATGAAAAAACATTTGCCGATTTAAGAGCAGGTTTGTCTGAAAAAGAAAAAGTTGCGACAGTGTTTGATCCTGAAGGTGAAATTTCACTCTATCTTCGCGCATTAGCCGACACAAGGGTGTTTTTTGAAAAAAAGATTGATACCTCATCAATCGAAGATGTTTTTAAAGAGGCTATATTAGCCGAAAAGGATTCTATAGTATTTTATCTGGGCATGAAAGAAATGGTTCCTGAAAATTTAGGGAAAGCAAAAATTGATGCAATCATCAAGGAAGAAATGAACCATATAAAACTTCTCAGCAAAGCGCTGGTAATGGAAAATTTAAAAGGGAACTGATAAGCGAATAAGATAGAGGAGGGCAAAATGGACAAATATGTATGCACAGTGTGCGGCTATGTTTATGATCCTGAGCAGGGAGATCCTGACAATGGTGTAGAGCCGGGAACAAAATGGGAAGATGTGCCCGATGACTGGGAGTGCCCGGTGTGCGGAGCTTCAAAGGATGAGTTTGAAAAGGAAGAATAAATGGATAGGGCTGTTATGAAAAGGCCGGTTGTTGATATCGGTCAATGCAGTCTGTGTGAAGGATGTGTCGAAGTATGCCCTCTGGTTTTCAGACTGAATGAAACAGGTTTCATAGAAATCGCCGAACTTTCGGATTATTCTGAATCCTGTGTTGAAGAAGCTATAAAATATTGTCCTGAGGATTGTATATCCTGGGAAGAGGGTTAGCGTTGAATAATGGGTGGCAGGCAACTTAAAAAGGAAATACTTGAACTCTTAAGTCATAAAGATTTTGAAAAGAGCCTGGAAAAGATCCGTCAACTACCAGCCAGGCAGGCAGTAAACCCGCTTTTTTCTTTTTTTTATAATAGTGATGAGCTTGTAAAATGGCGGGCTGTTGCCGCAATGGGCGCAGTTGTTTCAAACCTTGCTGATCATGATATGGAATCGGCGCGGGTTATAATGCGCCGTCTAATCTGGAATCTCAATGATGAATCCGGCGGAATAGGCTGGGGTTCGCCCGAGGCAATGGGCGAAATCATGGCCAGGCACGGAAGGCTTGCAGGAGAATACCATAAAATACTTGTATCCTACATCATGCCTGACGGGAATTATCTTGAACATGAAATTCTGCAAAGGGGTGTTTTATGGGGTGTTGGAAGACTTGCCCATGCAAGGCCGCAACTTGTTGAGAATTCTGCGCTTTTTCTTCTCCCATACATGGAATCTGAAGATGCAAATCTCCGCGGGCTTGCCGCATGGACTGCCGGACTCTTTGATTGTAAAACCACAAGAATATTGCTCAAGCGTCTTGAAAATGATCAGGCAACATTAACAATCTATCTTAACAGCAAACTGGAAGAGTTCACGGTTGCTCAACTTGCACTCATGCGCAAGAGATTGGTGAAAGTCGAGTAAAAAAACGCTCAAGTTAGTTAAGAGCCCCTTTTGACTCCCATATTGCGCCATGCAATTATATGTTGCAATTTGCTATTTTTTTTTAATATCGTTACCTAAAATAATATTAGAGGAGGTAACTATAATGCCAACCGCAGTAAGAATTACAGACGATTTGGTTCGGGACGCAAAGATATTTAGCAAAATTGATCAACGATCCTTAACTGGCCAGATTGAACATTGGGCACGAATTGGAAAATGCGCTGAAGAAAATCCCGATTTAACCTATAGTCTGATTAAAGATATCCTTATCGGTCTTGCAGAGCTGGAACAAGGTGAATCATCAGAGTACAAATTTGGATAATCGCCAACGAAAATTTTTCAGTCCAGATCATTTGAACGAAAGGTTAAAAAATTCGGCAAACAAGAAAAAAAGGCACTAGACAAACGGATTCTAAAAATTGCCGAAAATTCATCATATTTACT
>JAJSZW010000187.1 GCA_030262895.1 Deltaproteobacteria bacterium
TGATTCTCATGGCAATGCAATGACTTGCTTGCGATATGAAAGAAACTACTCTCTGTCCCCTTGACTCCTAAAGATATGTTTTCTTTCGTTTCCCCGTAATGTTTTCCCTGTTAGATCCTCTCGAAGGTGAACATGCTAAAATGCTCCAGGATAGGCTATTTTCAGTGGTCGTGCCATAATCGCTCCCTTATCATCAGACGATGTTATGTCCTTTGCGCATCAAAAGAGCCTATCTGTCATGAATGAAGACCCCCACACACCCCATTTTGGCAAAAGAACTAACCAAATTCCTTTTTCCCGATGATCTGTATCTCCATGGGCTTGAGGGTAAACGGTAATGCGCGAACCGGACCATCCGTGATACCGCCTCTTAGTCTGTGAATAGTCACACTACCCTTTAATTTTTCAATAACGCTCCCGGGCAGTGTAGCATTCGCCCCTTGATTACTATAAAGGAGACCCAAGCTTGTACCAGGACGATTGAGAGCAAAATCTACAATCACAAAACCTGAAAAACTCCTGTCAATTAATGTGCTTGCGACAACTACTATCTCCATGTCATTCAGAATCCGGGAGAAAGCGACTATTCCCGGAGATGTGGTAGATATGCCAAACTCTGTGCCACTTCCGGATATTGCCCTGAAGTACTGCCTGCCATAGCGCAGTGCAGGCTGGCTAGCACGAACATCGGCAATGTCGTGTATAGTTCTATAGAAGGGGTTATTGGTATCAAAAGCGTTTGGTTTCCCCCAGAAAGCCTCGCGAACATTTTCATCACTGTCTCCAGCCCCGTGCAATCCTTGCTCTGTTCCATAATAGATGACCGGTACACCCTGTAGGCAAAATAGACAGCCAATGGCCATCCAAACTTGTGCATCAAATCTATTTGGATCAGAAGGGTCGAAAAAACGAAAGCGACGCTTCTGGTCATGATTATCCAAAAAAGTAACAAAAAATCGGCTTGCCTCCCCATGAGTACTTATGAGGACTTTTCCGGGACCCTTCTCTCCTTTGTGTACCTCCTTCCGGTCTTCGTACAGATTCGCTAATTGAGAGGGAGCATTGAATCCTTTCGTTACACCTGGGAGTACATTGAAAAGTGGAAAGTCCAGAGCAGCATCCGCACCAGTAAGTAGGTCTGCATCTGAAGCAAATCGGCCAGTGTATTCAGCTATCTTTTCATCATTATCCGCCACCTCCCCATAAATAAAAAAATCCCTTTTACCAATGCTCAAAGCAAATTCCCTGATGGCATTGCAAAAAATACGAGCAAAAGGCCGTTCCACATGCTTTAAAGTATCAATCCTGAAACCGTCTATATCAAATTTGGCGATAGCAAACTGGTATGCCTTGATCATGATATCTCTTACAGGATGGAAGAATCCGCGCTCATGCGTGACTTCACTGAAGTCTGTCTTGAGTTCCTTGAGGGAATAAAAGTCACCTTCGGTTCCCCACAATCTACTGCCCTGCCGACGAAAGAACCTGTTATCAAGGAGTTCGTGGGGAAGGACTGCCGCATCGGGAGTTAGCTCCGGGTCATCGCGCGTATCTTGCGGTGCTACTTGCCACTTCGGGTTAGGGGTTCCATCTGCTTTTCTCCAGAAAATGTCGTACGGAAAATCTCGAAAGGGTGCTTGAGCGCCATGTTCCTGATACTCAAAGACGTCACCTGCGTGGTTGATGACAACATCTAAAATTACATACATTCGTCTGGCATGGGCCTTATCAATTAACTCTTGAAGCTCTTGTTCTGTGCCATAACAAGGATCGACTGTCAGAAAATTCTGGATTCCGTATCCGTGATAACTCCCACCAGAGAACTGGGGATTTTGAAGAGGAGGAGTTATCCAGACAGCGGTAACCCCCAGAGATTCGAGGTACCCAAGTTTTGCGGTAATACCTTTAATTTTACCTCCTTGAAATCCCCCAAATCTGGCATCGAAAGGCAAATGTCTGGGCGCTGCGTCCAGATTGTTGAATCTGTCGATCATAATCATATAGATAATCTGATCTCGCCAGTCTTGAGGAGATGGAAATGGCGCTGGAATCTCTACAACCTCTCCATGAACGGTTACCTGTTTTGTCTTTTGTGACCTTGCCCTTTTGATAACTTCCTTAACATCAGGTTCAAAGATTGACTCAGTCATAATAATACCTCCTTTCAGCTTTTTTCGGTTTTTCAGATATCGTTTGTGATTCGGAGCGTGGGCCGTGCTCACCGGAATGTGGCCGAAACAATGATCAACCCCCAAAAATTCTTTCTCTTGACAACAGACTCAGCATACTATGAATCCCTCCTTGAAAATCACAAAAAGTGGCATCGTCCCATATCCCTAAACCATCTCTCATAGCCTGCTTTTCCGCATCTACAAATGCCTCGTGATATCCCCTTGAATACCCATATTTTTGGAAATAGGGGCTATATCCCTTTCGGACACATTCCAGATTGTAGTTCTCTCCACCCGCGGTAACATAAGTTAAAGGGCGGTCATAAAAACCAGTAACAGCATAAGCTGGACTTTGCTTGCCCTGTCATCCAACCACTTCTTCGCCCAATCTGTAGTTATCTTGCCAAAAACAGTCACAGGTTTTATGGGCTTGCTATTTTTGGTCTCTTCTGTATCGATACATGGGAGGCGCAGATTAACTGTCTCTCCTTCCCATGACACTTTAAAGGTATTTCCATCAACCACCTTAAGGGTCTCAAAAGTTCCAGACAGCTTAAGTCCCATAAGATCTCTCCTTTCCTAATAGCTTTTCAGAAAACTCCCGCTCGCGTCAGTTGGGATAGTTGTCCCGGCAGGGGGTGCAGACTCGGGAGTGCCAGCTCAACCTTTATCAGATCTGAACTTTTTTCCTTAGTTTATTGCCTTGACCAATGTTCATGGCCATACGACGACTTGCTTGCGATATGAAAGAAACTTTTCTCTGTTCCCCTTGGCTCCTAAAGATATCTTTTCCTTCGTTTCCCCGTGATGTTTGCCCTGTTAGATCCTCTCGATCATGATGCTAAAGGACAGCGCTATGCAATCTGCGAAACCTCATCTATGGCTGCTGCATAAGCTGCTGCCAAGCCATCCAAATCTTCCTGAGCCCTCGCCAAATCACTGTTATTATCAATAAAAAATGGCTCAGCAATGAGACATGGGGCTTGCGTATAGCGCAAAAGATAGCCGCCTCTATCTTCAGACATCCTTGACTTAATCCCTCTATCGGGTAGCTTTAGATGCTCCAATAAATATTTCAAAAGAATCTCAGCCATTTTCTTGCCATTTTCGGATTTGTGATAGTAAAGCACCTCTGTGCCTGCAACTTGGGTATTAAAAGCATTGCAATGAAGGCTGATGATAAAATTCGGATTAAGGGCATTTATGTCGTCTGGTAGGTCCTTGTATGTCCTTCTGTAAATTCGCTGTGAAAATGGGGTCAAGTCTACGGTTGACCCTTGCTTAAAATTATTAAGGGTCAAAGGCAGACTTGACCCCATTCTCCTATATAGCTGCACCGCGGCCAAAAAAACCTGACGTGAAAGAGAAAGTTCTTTCAAAACCATTAGCAGGAGCATCGTGGAGAGCTGAATATACCGGATTAGCAAACGAAATCCGAGTCAGACTACTAAAAGAAGCGAAAAGTCCTCTTGATTTTTAGGAGGTTTTTCACCCGCCTATAATCTGGATTCGGACTGTCCCCGTTCCTTATCTTTAATATCTTGAAATTACAGCGTTTACGATGGTTTTTTTAAACAGATCATTGCATGGCTAAAAATTGTATATTATCAAACAGATAGCCTTTATTCACCTGTGCTAACCGGATAGGCATAGTTTATTCAATAAAGCTGGGCAAAATCGCTTATTCCGGAAAGCCGGAAATTATCAAAAACGACAAGGAAAAGCTTAGAGAGCTGTTTTTATAAAAGCATAGTTGGCTGTTCGTAAAGACTATTTAATCGGTAGTCCCTACAAAGCAATGCAGGTTTGGGAATATCGCCCTGTCTTGCTTTGTAAACACCTGATTTTACACCACGTGCTGCCAGAAGCTGTGATATGTAACTTATTGAAATTATTGACCTGCACTGTTTTGTAGGGACTACCCATTTTCCCCTACTTCACCACCTTAATGGTGTATGCACCTGTTCCGCTCTGACTGTCGTAATGTTCAACTCTGACATAATACGTACCAGGTGAAAGGTCTGCGGCAATTTTTGCATTCCAGCCTGTACCGCTGTCGTCATCGCGCGCAATCAGCTTTGTTTCACTGTCTGGGCCGTAAAGAGCCATAACTAAATCCGTGCGCCCTTCCGTTTCAACGGTATATTTTCCTTCCTCGGCAACTATGAATTTATAGGAGTCT
>JAJSZW010000188.1 GCA_030262895.1 Deltaproteobacteria bacterium
CGTCTCTCCAGAACAATTATTAATGTTGAATTGAAAGATTTCGCGCTCGGCTCAAAATGAAAGGAAAATAGGGATACCTTTTGAATTTCCGTTGACAGGTAAATCTGGTGATTCCCGGTGATGGCCAGGCGGCCAGTATAGGTTTTTCCGGTGTTTAGATTCAGTTTCCGCAAAGCTACAAAATTTGCAGAGGTTTCTAAATATTCTCCTTTTCGGTCTTTAACTGCATCATCAACCCATTCATCTTTTTTGCAGCCGAGGTCCGGTTTGCCCACATATTCTTAATGCCTTTGTGGCTAAACGCTTACGTTATTATTTTAAAATTCTTATGATTTTGGGTTGATATTCATCTTTCTTGGATAGCTCTTTTCCTTTTGCTTTAACAAAGAAAAATGCGGCAAGTAGAAATAAAAAACCAACAAGCATCGAAAATATTGACTGATCATAATTAAATATCGGCGCGATTTTATCGCCGATAACCACCCCCAGGATTAAAAATAAAACCGGAACCATATAAACGAGAAAAGATACTTTTAATAATGAAGACGTTTCAAAGCTGATAGTAACCCTGTCATCGACCTTTGCTCCCGCAGCATTAATCGCTTCCACCTCCACGTCATCATCAGACCCTCCTCCACCAACACTATCACAGAAACCTTTTGCCGAGCATGACTCACAGGCTGCGGATTTAGAGCATTTAACCCATGCCGTAGAAGAATAAACCTTCGTTACAATGCCTTCTTCAGTTGCCAAAATATATAGCCTTTATCGTAATAGTTCAGCCACAAAGGCACTAAGACACCAAGATTATAAATTAATTCTTAATATACAGTATATGCCGTATCTGCAACTTTTTTCTCTTTTTGATAACGCTTTAAAATTAAAGTCCTTTTGTGCCTTTGTGGCTGAAAAAAGTTTTAGGTTTTGATTTAGTGCGGCGAAAAAATTTAAGCGGTATTTTCTTCCAAACAAGCCAGGGGGACTTTTTGCAATATATTTGATTTGCAAAAGTCCCCCTGGTATTTACTATTTTAAGCCATTCCTTTGAATGCAAAAAACGCAAGGGCGAGCATTCCGGCAGTTACAAGCCCGATAGCGGTATCTTCGAGCGGTTTTGGGACCCTGGCCAGGAGTACGCGTTCACGCACACCCGCAAAAAGAACAAGGGCAAGACCAAAACCAGCCGCATAACTAAAGGACGTAACAAGACTCTGCACAAATGTATACTCTTCATTGATATTTATAAGGCAGACCCCCATTACAGCACAGTTGGTTGTAATAAGCGGCAAAAAGATTCCAAGACCTTTATACAGCGCTGGAATGCTTTTTCTTAAGAACATCTCAACAAACTGTACAAGGGAGGCTATTACAAGGATAAAAGCAATAGTTCTAAGATATTCAAGTTTGAACGGTTTTAAGACATATGCATCGATAAGCCAGGTTATAGAGCCGGCCATAACCAGAACAAAGATTACAGCCATACCCATTCCAATTGCTGTTTCCATTTTTTTTGATGTGCCCATAAAAGGACAGCAACCCAAATACTGTGCAAGCAGAATGTTGTTAACAAGGATGCAGCTTATCGCAAGGAGTACATAATCGCCCATTAGATTTTCTCCTATTTATTTCCTGCAAGGTTCATCAAGGACAGCATGAGCCCAAGACACACAAATGCGCCGGGCGCCTCGACCATGAATATAAAAGGCTGATAAGAGGGACCAAATACAGACATTCCGAAAAATGTGCCGTTGCCGAATACCTCCCGTAAAGCGCCGATAGAAACCAGGGAAAGGGTAAACCCGATGCCTATTCCAAACCCATCCGCTATTGAAGCGACAACGCCGTTCTTGTACGCAAATGCCTCGGCGCGTCCAAGCAAAATACAGTTAACGACAATAAGGGGTATGAATATTCCAAGCTTTAAAAAAAGCGGATATGTATAAGCTTGCATAAGAAGTTCCACCACGATAACAAATGTTGCAATAATAACGATAAAACAGGCTATTCTTACTTTTGAAGGAATTATGTTCCGCAGTAATGAAACAAGTATATTTGAACATACCAGAACAAAAATTACAGCCATTCCCATTCCCAGTCCGTTTTCTACGGATTTAGTAACAGCAAGAACCGGACAGAGGCCGAGTACAAGCCTGAATGGTGGTATCTCATCCCACAAACCTTTGACGAATTCCTGAGTGATAGACTTAGCCATTTTTACTCCCTAGTTAAATGCCTTTATTTTTTCAGCAATCTGAGGTTTTAAACGTTTATAAATATCTGCGGCATTTGTTACGCCGCCGCAAACACCACGTGATGTAACAGTGGCTCCGGATATGGCGTCAATATTTCCGCCGTCCGGTTTAACCTTGCAAGGTTCAATTGCGGCTAATCCCTTGAATTGATTTGGAAATTTAGGATCTGTTTGTGCTTTGGAACCTATGCCCGGCGTTTCACTGTGGGTGGTTACACCCATGCCGATAATCTTGTCGTCATCTATGTTTACACCAACCATAAGGCCGATATCACCGCCGAAACCCTTTCCAATGCCTTCAAATGCAACTGTATTGGCTTTTCCGTCAAATACACCCACAAAAAAGCTTCTTTCAGTGTCTCCGTCCTTTATTTTAAAGCGGTCAACAATAGGATCATTGGAGCATCCCTCAAGAATATTCCTTATTGCGGGCCCTTTAACAAAGACTAACTGCTGGTATTCGATTTTATCTTTTGTTCCTCCGCGGATTGCGGCAAGAAGGCCTCCCGAGAAAGAGCTAAGCACAGTCAGAACTACGATCATTTTTATTATTTCACGCATTTTAAGCTACCTTTCCAATCGCTTTTGGTCTGATCTTATCTAAAAGCGGATTTACAAGGTTCATAATCAGGATCGCAAAGATCACGCCATCAACATAGACGCCGATATTTCTGATGAGTACGGTCAAAAAACCCGTGCCGGCGCCGTAAATAAGCATGGGAATAAAATTGACCGGCGATGAGGAATCTTCGGTTGCAAGAAAAAAGGCGCCGATCAAAGTGTAACCAGCAAAAAGATGAACAACCGGGCCTGCATAACGTGCAGAATCACCCATATTAAATATTAAAGCGGTTATAAAGACACCGGCTAAAAAGGAAAGAGCTATTTCCCACCTGATGATTCCTCTGATAATGAGATAGATCCCTCCGGCAATAAGGCCGAGCCCAAATGTCGAGCCTATTCCACCTGACTGTTTACCCATTAAAAGATCACCCATGCTGAATGAATCAACAGCAGATACGCCAAAATGTTTCAGAGCGGCAAGGGGATAGACCATGGCAAAATCGAAATCGTAATTTATAAGTGCTTCGTTAAAATCAAAGATGTCTTTCCATGATATCATGAGAATGGCAATGGCTACCACAACAGGATTAAAGGCATTGCCCCCGATTCCGCCGTAGATCTGTTTCCCGATAATAACGGCAACAAATGTTCCTAATATTACAAGCCACCACGGCGCTGTTGCAGGCAAGAGCATGCCGAATATCATACCGATAATGGCTGCATTACCGTCTCCAATGGTAATTGAACGTTTTGTTACACGACAAAATATAAATTCCCAGATAATTGCCGAGGAGATGGAAAGTGACACAACGCCGACGGCCGGCATGCCATAGTAAATAATGCCAAGCAGTATTGCCGGGAGAGCCGCAAGCGCTATATTATAATTTCGTGTAGATATTCTACTCCCATCATGCCAGAAAGGGGCATGTGAAACTATAAATTTGTTATTATCAACCATTAGTTGCCTCCGCTGTATTTGCCCTGTCAAGCTCATATTTTGCCGACCTTATATACTGGAATATCGGCATTCGAGATACACAAACATAACTGCAAAGACCGCATTCAATGCATGAATACAGATCGTACTGATCCGCTGCTTCTTGATATTGTTCGGTTTCAAGAAACCGGACAAGCAGGTTAATCTGCATATTTGCCGGGCATACCCTTATGCAGTCGCCGCAGTTTGTGCAGGGGTAATCTGAAATAACAGGTATGTCATCTCTATCCTGAACAATAATGGCATCGGTGTCGGGCTGAACCGGATGATCCTCTGAATAGACAGAAGAGCCTGTCATGGGGCCGCCGAATATTATCCTGTCATTTTCGTTCAGGGTAATATTAAAAGCCTTGAATATATCGCTTGCCGGTGTTCCGATTCTAGCCGATACAAGTGTTTTAGCGCCATCTTTATTAACAAGTGTAAGGGTTTTTGTTACGGGTATTTGGCCGCTGTTAAAAGCATTTCCTATAGATGCAACTGCTTCAGCGCTGATAAAACAGACACCGATATCTTCAGGGTTTTTTCCGGCCGGC
>JAJSZW010000189.1 GCA_030262895.1 Deltaproteobacteria bacterium
ACATATTTTTTATGAACTCGAAAACAGCAATCATGTTCCCTTCTTTATTCGCAAATATTTTGCCGGGTTTGAGTTTTAGCGTTAATAATGTATTTGTTAATTTTTCATAATGCTTCTTGTGTGTTTTTAAAGCAACAAAATCATCAGATGACCACTCAGGTATTATGAGGTTATCAGCAATATCCCATTCCATAAATTTTTTTCCAGAGTAATAGGAAAGTCTAATGTTATTTGTATAAAGTTTTGACTGCTGCGGCATATTGTGCTTAAGCCATGTGCCGGCAGTAGTAATATATGCCTTGGATTGATTGGGAGGTACAAAGGCATAGATGAACATGATTAAGAAAGCAATTGATAGTATGGGGAATACAAAATTATTTTTAAAAACTGTTTTTTTATCCAGCCATTTTTGCATAATATAATGCAGGCTGAATGGCGTCCAGAGCAGCAAAAGCAGGCTTGCCGGCATTAAAAAACGGGATAATACAAAAAATCGTTGTCCCAAAAATATGGCTGGTATAACCAGATTTAATATCGAAAAATATATTATCACTCTTTTTATGCCTTTCTCCGCAGGCATAAGTCTTTTCCAAAAAGCGTGGCCGAAAAGCAATGCATGTACAGGCCAGAGGGTCTCTACCAATTTGTATAAGTATATCCCGCATAGACCTGATATGACCATGGTTAAATCCCACTTCTTTGAATAGTCATTAAGAATCGTTTGGCTTATAATTACCGCTTTTTCATTGATATTGGTACTTAACAATATTAGGCCGTTTTGCAGTTGATGCCAGAATTCGCTTAACCTCCCCAGTTGGGTGATATCTCGATTCGGCATGTTAAACCACCATGCAATTATTATGGATATAGCAATGATATTGAAACTATATGCTTTAAAAGTATTTCCTAATTTATTCCAAAGCGTTGTTTCAGATCGAAATAGAAGAACCAGAGGGCCAAAGCAGCATAGCACCAAGCCTTCAGGCCTAAACAATATTGCAATGCTTATAAATATTCCCCATCCTAAGGCATATCGCCATTTTAAGTATTTATAAAAACGAATAAAATTTAAGAGAGCTAATAAAGAGAATGCCCAATAACCAAACCCCCGAATAATATAGTGCTGATAGTGATGTAATTGCGGATGGCTGAGAATAATAAGTGCACCTATAAATTGCACGAAACGTGAACCGCCTAATTCCTCGATAAGAGCGATGAAGCTAATTACGATTATAACAAGAAGTACTGCATTCAATACATAGGTTGAGTTCTCGAAAGATAAATGAGCTATTTGGGACAACCTTGCGATAAATATTGAATAAAACGGCCAGTTATAATGTTTCATAGCCTCTTGCCACCCGCTCTTTGCAAAGGCCTCGGCAGTTTGCAAATATAGGATTCCGTCATTATTTATGGGATTCTGGGTGTTGACGGCGATAAATAGAGTTATAATGCTTAATATCGCCGCAATCGGCTGGATATAATTAAACTGATCAATCAGGTAAATGCCGCGTTTTATATGGTCTTTCATTTATTATCTTCTCAAACATGACGGCTTTGTAGGCTACCAACTTAAGCCGGGAGACTTTGTAAATTCAACAGGTTATCTGAGGATAATTTTCTATCCATTCTTGCTGTCGATAAGTCACCCATCTGGTTTACTATCCATTCAAACAAGTCTGGTAAGTCTCTCTCAAATAATCGTTCATCTGCTGTTGTTGGCCTGATTTCTTGACAGAAGAGATGCCGGTCTTTTACTACCAATCTGTCATTGGAAAAATCCAAAACCTATTTCCTGCCTCCTGAATAGATGATACTTCAAAAAAACAAACCGTTGTTTCCGACGTGGATAAGACCAATGCCAATCTTGCGTCCCGATCTTTCGCTACCAATCAATTCCTCACAATCATACTTGTCATGCAACTCTTTCCAAAACCGGTCAACCTGAATTTCAGCCCTTACCATGATAAACAAAAGGCACCGCAAAACGAACATTTTTAGACAGCAGTTTTTTTCCAGTGTCTGTAACTGACGCAGTCCACTTTTACGGTGTGAGCCACTCATAAATTTAGCGCAACATTTAAGGATAAGTTGGAAGAATAAACGATAATCAGCCCCTTTAGGGGCTTTCCCTACGACAATGACCCTTTCGAGGGGGTCTTCATCAAACCACGTCCTATGGGCGTAGTAGGTAAATTAATCCCAATAAGTTGTTAACCAATATTTCAATGAACGTCCTTTATGTTGCCCCAGAGCCGGTTGAAGCGGTCATAGATAAAACGAAACACAGGCATACAAAGAAACGTCGTTACCGGTACATCTGGTGGCAATCGTGCAGATAACGGACAAATTTTTTTGCATTTGATTCAAGGTCGTAGCGCTCTAAAACTGTTTTTCGGCCTTCTATGCCCAACTGTTCCCTCAATTCGGGATTTTCGATCAGCCGGGTCAACGCCTCAATCCAGTCCAGATGAGTTTTGGCAAAAAGACCGTTTTTACCGGAAGCGATGATGTCTTGATTCATCCCCACCGGGCTGCAGACCACAGGTACTTGCACGGCCATACACTGAATCAGTTTAAAACCGCATTTGCCCCGTGTCCAGACATCATCGGCCAGCGGCATCACGCCAATGTCAAAACTGTGCAGATCGTCGATCTCGGTATCATTGTTCCATCTTTTTTTGATCACCCGGATATGCCTGCAATTAAAAAAATCATCGGCCACTATTTTCAAGGTGACATAGGCATAGCGCCGGCCGATCTCCTCGAAAACATCTTTAAGCGTTTCAAGATAATGGAGGGTCACCCGGCTACCGATCCAGCCGATAATAATTTCATCTTTTTTCTTTAATGCTTTTGGCCTGTATCTTCGGATATCCACGGTCGTAGGCAGGATCTCGACATTGCGGTTGTATGGCAAAACGTTTTCTCTTAAATAGAAATTTCCCGCAATCACCAGATCGCACCGTTTGACCACCGATTTAAATCGCAGCTCACGCCTTAGTCTGCCGTCGTTCCGTGAACCCGGGTCCTTGAACATAACCGCGTCATCCAGATCATAGACGAGACGAGACGCACACCTTCTGACAATCCAAGATTCCCAAGGCTGGAAAAGCTTTTTCTGGATTAAGACAAGGTCAAATGCTGCCAGCCTTTTCCAGAGAGCGATCTTTGCCCTGATAGTTCGAGGACTGACCACGACCTGCACAACCATACCTTCTTTTTCCATATAAGAAATATATTGCAATACTCGGTATCGCGTGCTTGCCTTATCAATTCTGGGGACAACAAAGAGGATTTTCATTTTTTTAACGAACTATAAATCTTTACCGATATGGAAAATTTTTGTTGTTTTTACGGTAATAAAATTGATGGTTTCATAAAAATCGAGGCAAAGCTTTTAAAGACGCTTTTTTAAAAAAGCCTTACTTTTTATCTGGCCTCATTGTAACTTCTATCCCATAACAAGGGATTATGTAGCACAAATTTTCCTCATAAAATTCCATTAACCATCGATGTGAATTAACAAATTTCTGAAACGTGCGTTTTAACAATTTCCGGCCTTTCCACGGAGAGGTAAAAACAAGTTTAATGTCTTCTGTTATAAATCCATAGTCATGATAAAATGATGGCACTTTTCTCTTGAATCTATTTTGGTTGCTCGAAAAATACTCAAACGAATAAAGGCCAAAAAACCTCTTGTGGGTATAATCAGAATAATAATACGGATTTGAAAAATGCGGTACAAATAAAACGTTTTTCCCAGTTGGTTTCAAGACTCGCCAGATATCCTGCATCAAGATTGATAGATTGTTTACATGCTCTAAAAAACTCTTTGAATAAATCGCATCAACAGAATTGTCTGGAAAAAACGGAAGCCCTTCCTCCAAGTCTGCGACAATATCAATATGCGGCAGATTCAATTTGTCGATACAGATTCTTTCTGTGTTTTTTTTAGCACCACTCCCCAACTCGAGAATGATATGAGATGAATCTTTCAGCCTTTTTTGCAAGTCAAGTCGAAAAACCAGTTCCATACGGATCTCCCCTTACTTTGGTACGAAATGATAGTAGTAGAATTGTATCTACAGTTTTTACATGATGTTCCGCATTCAAGA
>JAJSZW010000190.1 GCA_030262895.1 Deltaproteobacteria bacterium
CGAATTTATTATTTGACATATTAATTAGATTCATATATGTAAATATATAAGTTCATAAGTTCGCATTTCTACCTACATAACCTATCTAATAATTTTTAAACTCTGTTTGAAAGCTATTCTATTTATGCCCATATGAGTCTAACTGATGCGTTCAGTAGATATTTCAGTTTTAACGGGTAGCAAGCTGTTCTTGTTCTTTTTATATCGAATGTATAAAAACTAATAAGACACCGAATTGCAAAGAAACCATAGACTTTAAGCCCCCCCCCCCTGGATGTCGGAAAGGTTGAGTGATAATATTGTTCAGTAGTCTATTTTCAGGAAGAGAGACCGATGAAAAAAGAATACTATACTACCTCACTTCAGCACATTTTGGCAGAACTGGAACGCGTTGATCTGCTCATTCAGATCCAGATCCGGAGAGCGCGGCAGGTGCACATGGCCGACAGTGAATTCCAGGGGCTCTGCATCTCGGAGCAAGAGATAGATGAGCTTTTAGCACAGCCCCTTGGCATGCCCAGCTGGGCGACAACTCCCGGGCCACTGTCCATGGCTGATGTCCGGTCTGTGCTTGATCAGTTGGCTGGAGAAATCGCCCAGCGCAAGGCTGAGAGTCTCAGGCAAGACGTCACTTTGCGTCTTGAAAAACTTGCACACCTCTTCCGACTTATCCCTTTTGACATTGACGTCTTGTTGATTTGCCTGACTTCTGAACTCGATCTTCGCTACGAGCAGCTCTATGCTTATCTCCAGGACGACGTGACCAAGAAGCGACCAAGTGTGGACCTTGTTCTGAATCTGCTTTGTCCATCTTTTGAGTCTAAGCTGGCAGCGAGGGAACGTTTCAGTTACCATTTACCAGAGGTATTGTATAGGAGCAGAACCTTGGGGCTTTGCCCCAATTACTTGAAAGGAGGGTATTATGCTAGTTTTTATCAGTGATTTGCATTTTGTGGACGAAACTGCAGGAAAACATAATATTCCGGCTTCGGCTTTCGAAACATTTCTCACCAGCGTTAAAGTCCATGCAGATAAGGCTAAAGCTAAGGAGTTAAAGATCGCCTTTCTTGGTGATATATTTGATATCCTTCGAACCGAAGAATGGTTTAAAGAAGAGGAAGTTGACCGGCCATGGGGAAACAATACAGCTAAAATGCGGGAAAGAGCCTGGGCAATTTTAGGCGAGATAGAGGAAAAAAACAGGGATACATTTAAACTTTTCGAGCCGGCTGCTATTGGAAAACGTTTTGGGAATATTGAAGTGGAGACCCTCTATATACCGGGAAACCATGACCGGCTCTGCTGGTTGATAGGTGACCTGAAAGGAAAAGTTATAGAACTTCTCGGCTTGAAAGATAGCAACCCGGAGAATTTCAAGCACCACTTTTCCAATACTGAGCATGGGGTATACGCTCTGCACGGCCATTTCTTTGATAAATTCAACTACGAGGGAGGCCCGGGCCACACCGATAAAGACTACAAGCTTGTGCCTATCGGCGACCCCATAACAACGGAACTTATTGCCAAACTTCCTTATAAACTCATGAAAAATGTTGAATCCAGCGGTAATCTGAACGCAATAGAGCGGGAGAATCTGAAAAGAAATTTTCAGGAGATTGAGAATGTGCGACCATTCTCAGCGACCTTGAAATGGCTCCTCTATCAGGTGGAGGCCAACCGGGATCTAAAGGAGATTATCGAGGACACGGTTGACGAAGTTGTGAAAGAATTTCAAGAGCTGACATTTGTAAGAAAATGGTACGATCGTCATGATCGATGGTACAACCCCTTCGACACTGCTGACCAGATACAGGGTGTCCTTTACTTCCTTGAGAAATTCAAGATTTTTTCCACGGGCAGGTTGTTGGACATTGCAGATAAGATCGCGGTTCTATTTGGTGAAGACGAATTAGCTAAAGGAGCGGCGAATCTCTTCTCTAAGCTTGACAGCCGCATACAATACATAGTGATGGGGCATACCCATGACCCACTAAAAAAAGCACTTGCCCTGAATAGAGAAGGAGGGAGAATCTTTGAACACGTTTACCTTAATACAGGGACATGGCGTAAAAGATACCACGAATGCAGGGATGGGAGTGGCTTCATCGGCTGGAAGGATATGACCTATATGATGTTCTATACTCCGGAGGAAAAACCCAACCAGCACGGTCTGCCTGTCTTCGAATCGTGGAACGGCTCACTTAAACGGGAAGAATAGAACTAACGGGCTTTGCCCCGCAATTGCCGGTAGTCCCTACAAAGCAGTGCAGGTTTGGGAATACTGCCCTGTTTTACTTTGTAAACACCTGGTTTTTTGCTATCTGCTGCCAGAAGACATGATATGTAACTTATTGAAATTATTGACACGCACTGTTTTGTAGGGACTACCAAAAATCGGTCAAGATAATAGACTTAGAAAAAAGATCAGAAAGATAGAAAGCAAGTTAAAACTATCAAGAATTGGGATAGTGGATGATTATTAAGAAACAAACCAAACTAAAAAAAGGAGGTAAAAGATATGGAAGAAGTGAATGAAAAATTAGGGATGGATACCTGATCTTTATTTTTTCGCAATCGGATCAAGTATAGGTGGAAGTAAATGGGCAAAATTGTCCGAATTGGAGACAGAGGCCTCTCATAGAAGAGGCGCTTGATAAGCTGCTCAAAATGGCGGTTTTTCAAAGGTATTATTATCATGTAAACATTCATACAGGGGGGATGTTATGACTGGAACAATGATTGAAGGTCTCAAGCTCATTAAGGTAGTTGATGGCGACACTGTTAAAGTTGAGTTAAATGGCGAAGTGGAGTCATTACGCCTTTGCTGCCTCGATACCGAGGAAAGCTGGCCCGGTGGGTCGAAGCCGGTGACTAAGGCCGGCATACTTGCTTCAAAACGAGCCAAGGAATATTTCGGTGCCGACCAGGATGGGATTCCAGTTGGGGAGATCAGAGTCGATATTGAGTTCGATACTAACGATCCTGTGCCGGAATGTCTGAGGAAACATCGGGGTAATTACGGTCGATTGATCTGCTATGTACACAAAAACGGTCAGAACTACAATCTTAAAGCTGTGAAGGAAGGATGGAGTCCATATTTTGTAAAGTACGGTCGTTCGAGGTCTTATCACTCGGAGTTTCTGGAAGCCGAAGCCGAAGCTCAATCAAAGAATCTCGCAATATGGGATCCTGTGACGAATGCTGGAGGGAACAAGCGTGAATACGATAAATTAATTCCGTGGTGGCATTTTCGTGACAGCGTTATTCAGGATTATCGTAAATTCGGCATACAAAGGGGTGTGCAGTCTGTACGTCTTGATTATGACGACATTGTTGAGGCGGCAAAAGCCGGCAGCGCAATGACAGTATTTTGTGACCTCCAGGGTGGTATCAATAAACGACCGGGCAACGGAGCTTTGATTTATGCCGGCTCGATCAAACACAAGTTTAACCTGTGGATTCCAGACCGGGAATCGGTACCGGCTATGGAAATTCTGACTTTGATTGAAAAACGATACGCCGGCCAAGGGCGTAGTTATGTTTACGTTTCCGGAAAAGCAAGCCTCTATCCTCCAAGCGAGAGGGGGAAGCCGCAAATCGAGCTTACAAGTGTCGAACAACTTTCGGATCTGCCACCCGGGGTGTAAGCATACTCGGTTCGATGGGGTCGGGCAGAGATCACTCATCCAGGCCGGAAAGACTGCTATAAATTCATAGTTGCCGAGGAAGGAAAATATACCGTTGATACGGAAGGCCGCACGGATTCAGTTATGGCTCTCTACGGCCCAGACAGTGAAACAAAGCTGATTGCGCGTGATGACGACAGCGGTACAGGCTGGAATGCAAAAATTGCCGCAGACCTTTCACCTGGTACGTATTATGTCAGAGTTGAACATTACGACAGTCAGAACGGAACAGGTGCATACAGTATTAAGGTGGTGAAGTAGTATACGAATCCGTCAAACTTCATCAATACTATTCTTGATATGATATCTGTATATTTCTTCCTGCTCATCAAGAATTTTTTTGAGGGGGCTTTGGTGTCAAATCTTGACACCAAAGCCCCCTCAAAGG
>JAJSZW010000191.1 GCA_030262895.1 Deltaproteobacteria bacterium
GATCCTAAAGATTCAGATCTCAGTATCAGCAAACAGTGCGACTTGCTGGGGCTGCCACGGTCATCTTACTACCGGCCCAGGGTTTTCACTTTTGAAAGCAATGAGAATTTAGAATTAATGAGGCTTATCGACAAAGAATTTCTCAGGCATCCTTTTTATGGAAGTCGAAAGATGAGGGACTATTTGAACCGCCAGGGTTTCCCTGTAAACGTGTTCAACGACTGATGCGTTTAATGGGTATTGAATCAGTGGCCCCCAAACCGAATACAAGCAGGCCGCGCAGGGAGCATAAGGTGTACCCATATCTCCTGAGGAAATTGTCGATTACAGAGCCTGATCAGGTCTGGTGTTCCGACATTACCTATATCCGGCTGGCCCATGGATTTGTGTATCTGACGGCAGTTATGGATTGGGCAAGCCGCTATGTGCTTTCCTGGGAGGTGTCTGTGACAATGGATGACGATTTCTGTGTGAATGCTCTGAAGAGTGCTCTTCGCAAGCATAACAGCCCTGAGATATTCAATACCCATCAAGGTTCACAATATACCGGTAATGCCTTTACTGCTGCACTGAAAGAAAGAGGTATCAAGATCAGCATGGATGGCAAAGGACGTTGTATGGATAATATCTTCATAGAACGTTTATGGCGATCAGTGAAGTACGAAAAGATATTTCTCGAAGAGTTTGAAACAGTGACGGAATTGATTGCTGGGCTGAAAGAATATTTTGAGTTTTACAACTTTGAACGACCACATCAGTCGTTTTCAGGAAAAACAGCTGCTGAGGTGTATTGGGGAGAGGAAGTTGCCAAAATGGCAGCATGAATAATTCGGCTAAAAAACAAAAAGAAGCGCACCTTAATTTAGGAGAAAATTGTCCTTGACTTGGGGTTCACTTCAATATTATTCAATAATGTGATGAATCTCATACATGAACAGTGGTTCGGTAACACAACAGAGAAACTACAAAGCCAGTAATTATTATAACATATTACAAACGTTCAGCTATATGATTTTTGGCACATTGATTGCGTCCAAGTATTTATTAATGCGGATTCTTGTGCTCGTTACGATCACAAAATGTATGTTAGCTTTCCCATGGATAGGAGACTAAGTATGAAAAACATAAGTAGGGCAACCAACATATTGATGTTATTACTTATTATATTCTTCTTGCCATCTCTTGCATTTGCTGGAACGTATTGGGTAAGTCCCTCAGGAACAGCAACTTGGGCAAATGCTCAGAGTGCTACCCCTTTAAGCGGGGCATCTTGTTGTTCTCTTGGTACAGCTAATAGTAATGCCTCTGCGGGCGATACTATTTATCTGAGGGCAGGAACCTATGGTATTCAGATTGCACCTGGAGCATCAGGTTTGTCGGGGAATATCATTACATATCAAGCACACACAGGCGAATATCCCGTTATTAATAATGTGGGTATTGGGATTGATTTAGATGGAAGGGACTACATTAAAATTGATGGAATTGAAGTATCAAATACTACTCATTCATTAGTAAGAATGATTCGAGGGGCAAACTACAATGAAATAGTCAATTGCACTTTACACGACTGTCTGGCTGCTGGAAATGGTGGAATAAATATATGGACAATTGGTGCTAATGCATCCACAAAGAACACCCATAACTGGATACACAATAACACAATATATAGGGCTGGCCATATAGACCCAACTAACTGTAATGATGATAGTAACTTGATGAAAATCGGTGTTGGAGGGTCAGATTTCCTCAGCAATAATAATACTATTGAAGATAATGTAATGTACGCTGGTGGACATCACGTTATACAGATTAATAGCAAGAATAATATCGTTAGGAATAATGTTTTCCATAACGAGGGTTGGATGACCCCCGTACCTGTAGTTTGTACTCTTTGCACTGATGCTACAGGAAAATATGGAAACCGTAATCAAGCTATGGATGACGGTGAAAGCAATTTGATAGAAAACAATCGTTATGGTCATGCGGGGATACCGTCTGATGGTAACGGAGCTACTGGGATTGGTTGCGGGGGGAGGTACAATATTATTCGCTATAATTTTGTGTTTGCAAACCAAGGGCCAGGAATTTATCTCCGATATGGCACTGATTACGATGGCGATTATACCCATGTTTATAACAATACCATTTATTATAATGGACATATTGGATGTAATGTGGATAACCTTCGTAAAGACGAACAAGACTATGGGATTGCTATACATAGAATAGTAGACTTTGTGGCAATTAAAAATAATCTGTTATATAATAATTTCAATCAGGCACAGGAGATTTACTGTATCAACGGGTCTGGTGCCCCCTATAACTGTGGTAACAAGAATTTAACCTTTGGCGGTAACTGGTTGACGATTGCTGATGGAGATCCTTTATTTGTTGATGCTGATTTATCTGACCCAACCAGCACAACAAAACCTGATCTGTCACTTAAAAGCGGTTCAGGTGCTATTGATGGTGGAACATACCTGACGCAAGCCTATGGGGCTGGATCAAATTCAACAACATTAGTCGTTGACGATGCTTTATACTTTCAGGATGGTTCATGGGGGTCATCCAATTCAGCAATAGATGGTGATTATATCTCCATAGGCACGGTTACCAATACGGTACAGATCAGTTCAATCAATTATTCCACAGAGACTATAACCCTTGCATCCGCTATGACGTGGAGCGACAACGCAAATATTTGGTTATATAAAGATTCTACCGGAAGAATCGTTCTTGATGGCCAGGCTCCTGATATAGGTGCATATGAACTAGTATCTGGATCTCCTCCAACTAATTTAAGATTAATCAGTCCTTGAATCCAACTTAAATTCACACCAATTGAGCATTTTATTTGAAATTATAAAAACCGGGTCCTCAGGGCCCGGTCAGATATAATTGGCTATGCCGTTAAATTTTTATCGGATTTCATAAGAAAAGGGCTTTGCCGATTATCAGCAATCGGAAGAATGGTGTTGCTTGGACAAAATAGTTTTCTTTTGGTTTCATGCAGCATTTCCCTGATCTTAGTTGCCGGATTTTTACTGATCACGAGACAGATCCTGCTAAATTAATTGATAGTCAGGCCTTGTTTTTCGAACTGCCGTAGAATTTCAGAATTGATTTGATCCATGTTAGAAATAGTAATTAAGCTTAGTCACAAACTTTTCTGATGAAAAACTCTAACAATTTGTGGTTTCTTTTACTATAGATATTCAGGTTTATGACAGGGGCAAGAGAAAGTAGAGTAATTGGGAGAGGATTTGCTAAAAGAACTTAAAAAAATAGTATAAATAATGGGGAAGACTTGGAATGACTAAAAATAAAAGCCGCAAACTATCATACGATTGTAAATATTACATAGGAGACCGCCCTTGTCGTTGGCATAAACAAACAGGAATTCTTTGCGAGTGTGAAGATTACACACCACTTAAAGGTAATTTATTAATTATTAAATTAGATGCAATAGGCGATGTCCTTAGGACCACTTGCATTCTACCAGTGATTGTTAAAGAATGGCCGAACTTAAGAATTTCATGGATAACCAGACCTGAGGCAATTTCATTACTTGAAAATAATCCATACATTGACGAAATAGTAGCCTATGGTCCTGACGCTCTATTGCATTTGTTGTCAAAAAAATTTGACTACGTTATCAACCTGGATGCGGGAAAAATATCCTCTGAGATAGCAACCATTGCAAAAGCAAGAGAAAAGGTCGGGTTTGTTATGCATGAAAATGGATATGTAATTGCTACAAACAAAGAAGCTGAAGAATGGCTTCAACTGGGTGTTTTCGATGATCTAAAAAAGGCTAACAAACGATCCTATCAAGAAATAATGTGCTCTATTGCTGGCATCCCATCTGAGGATATGGCTTATGTTCTTAGTTTAAAGGAAGAAGAAAAAGAAAAAGGGCGAAGTTGCCTGCAAGAGATAGGTGTTGATATAAAAAAACCAATTGTTGGAATACATACTGGTGGCGGTGGAAGATGGAGGTTAAAGCAGTGGGCTGAGGAAAACATTATTGCCTTAATTGACGA
>JAJSZW010000192.1 GCA_030262895.1 Deltaproteobacteria bacterium
AACGGCATTAAGAGCGACGGCAAAAAGCCGCCGCGTCTTATGCCGGGCAGTTAGCTGTGTGGACATTAACATTAATTCAGGAGGTATATTGAAAATATTTTTAAGCTATGCACATGGGGATTACTCTCACGCAAGAAGGCTTTACGATAAATTAGACTCAATCCCAGAAGTCAATGTATGGTTCGACAAGGAATCTCTCTCTCCTGGACAGAAGTGGGAATTAGAAATTCGCAAAGAAATTAGCTCTTCTAGATTTTTCTTATTGCTACTATCCAACCATTCTACGAAAAAGAAAGGTTTTTACCAAAGGGAGATCCGAGAAGCATTAAAGATATTGGATGAATATCCTGATAATGAGATTTATTTAGTCCCGGTAAGATTAGACAATTGTCGACCACATTTTGAACAATTAAATGCTCTGCAATATGTTGACTTATTTCCCGATTGGGATGCTGGGTTCCAAAAAATACTCAAGGTTTTCACAAACGATCCAACCTCACGGATGGATCATGAGAAATGGCGGTTAGAGTATGTTGATGGCAGTTCTTTCGAGCTACTTGATGGAATTGCAGGGACTCGACAAAATGCAAGCGGTCATCATCATTCTCTATTCCCATTGGAAACAACGGTAATACTTGGTGATTCAAATAAAGAACCACCTTTCAATCATTCTAAGCATACAACTGCAAGTTGGAAAATCCATATCAAAGAAGTACCTATCGATTCCTATGTTCGATGTTTCTTATTGTTCGGTTGTTTACGACATTTTGGTGGGTTGCACTCTCCTGCTGCAAATGACTTCGTGGAAATTTACTTGAATGACCATCCTATTGATGGATTCGAAATAAAGATTATCCCGGAAGGACAAACAGACTTCTTTCATCAGAGACCTTTTCCAGACATCCCCAAACTCAACCCGTTTTCTATGTGCCAAAATCTATATGCATGGTCAATCGCTACCACCCATTTGGGTACAGACCCTACGGCACAAATCTTAGTTCGTATCGCAAGTAGAACGAAATGGGATATTGACTATGTCGGTTTATTGTTTGAGTTGGCGTCACCTACCAAAAAGAATGGCGGGTTATGAAATTGTTTCTTCGTCCGATTACAGAAGAGGTCATTGGCGGTCACATGCATCGAAGTGGATGGCCTTATGTTTTACGTTCTTTGGAACTGCTGTTCGATGACACTGCTAAGGTAATTTTCGACGATTTCTTAGAGAAAACTATCTGTAATCAACGTGAGGGGTTGTGTAGATATGTTCATACAGAACCATGGATCGGTGTATGTCATTATCCATATGATACGCCAGACTGGTATGAGACTGAGCATCTGCGAGATCTTTCTCATCAAGAATCTTGGGCTGAAAGCCTATCAAATATGCGACTATGCATTACGCTTGGTGAAAACTTAGCCGCATGGATACGCACAAACTGGGGAGTTCAATGTGTTACCCTCAGGCATCCAACCGAGATTCCAAATATTAAGTGGTCCAAAGAAAGGTATTTTAAAAATGAGGACCCACTACTGCTCCAAGTGGGCTGGTATCTGCGAAACACACACGCAATTTTTCAAGTGGATATGCCGCCTTTTTTAGGGAAAGCATGGCTTCGGTCAAGAAGACCGATTGCGGAGATAAATCACGCTCGGTGCGGGATCCATTTCCAACCTGAACGTTTATATAAGGGAGCTGTTCGGGAGATAGAACCGGTCAATAACGATATTTATGACATTTTACTTTCACAGAACGTTGTGTTTGTTGAGTTGATATCTTCCGTTGCTAATAATACTATTATTGAGTGTATTGCGAGAAACACACCCATCGTTGTAAACAGGCACCCTGGACCGGAGTTTTATTTGGGAAAGAAATACCCATTCTTCTACAATGACTTTAGAGAACTTAAAGATTTAATCACCACGGATAGGATTATTGCTGCCCATGAATATCTACAAAATCTCGACAAATCATGGCTCAGTGGATCAATGTTTCGTGATAGCTTATCAGAAGAATTTATTAAACATGTGCCAGGCATTTGTTAGAAACGAAGGCGGAGGGTCCAATGTCGCTTCAAGAATACAATTACAAACAGCCAGATAGCTCATCAACCAAAGAACATGAGACGGCCATCATACTATCCGAATATCAGGCTCTAAGAAATGAAATTGCTTGGCTAATAAAGAATGAAAATACATATATGAGCTTATCGATAACTCTGTTCACTGCGATCATCGCCTTTAATAAATTCTTTCTGGACGTCAACTTCGAGTTTGCCGTTATACCCGTGTTATTGATAATCCCTATACCGTTTTTGCTATTTGCAGCATTGTTTCAGCACCAGCATATAGAGGTTCACATTGTGGCGTCGTATATATCTAATTGCCTTCGGCCTCAGGTGAGAAAGCTGTGCAGTGACGGTGCACAAATATGGCAGTGGGAAGAATGGAAGAGCCACATCAGTACGAAGGGGCACAATTCAAACTTCATCGACTTCGCTCGGATACTCGTGTTTCTTTTGCCTGTGGCGCTTAGCCTGGCATTTGTGGGTTGTAAGGTCTTTGTCGGACAGTGTCCTCTTCAGAGCATCGAAAATGTCTGCAGTACCTATGGTGCGTTTAGTTGGGGCCTTCTTTTTTTGTTCATTGTGGACTTTCTTGGGGCATGCGCAACAGTTTATCGAATAAGGCGACAACGGCGCCAGTGCCAAAAGATTCTCAACTCACGGATCGACCTTTCATATTGAAGGCCGTCCGGAGCTATGCAATGGCATCCAAGTCCGACACAGAGTGGAAATGGGAGAATAAGGTGTTCTTGAGAATCGTGTTCTATGTGTATTGGGAATTTAAACACAGCTAACAAACAAATCAAACGGACGCAAAAAGCCGCGCCGCTTATTAAATCGAACCGCGCAGTTAAAATTCAGGTTAGGTAACATATGATTTTTTTTGTCATTGAAGTTATTATAAGGTGAAATATGATATTTCAAGAATTCGACAAAAGGATGAATATGTCTCGTGAGTTATTGAGCAAATACAGAACTAAAATCATAGAAGATTTCATAATGGTAGAAGGTTATGTAACTGCGATTATTTGCAAACATTATTTTGGACATCTTAATAAAAACTTTATGCGAGAAGTTCTCTTTGATGATTTATGTAGTAGTGGCTTAAAAGCAAATTTATTTGAAAAAGCTTTAATGCGAAATAAAGATATAAAAAAACCACGGCAATATGCTGATCAATTTCGCCAACTATCTAGATTTAGAAATTATTTTGCTCACTGCAATACTACATTCTCAGATGATGGGTTAGCAGACACAGAATGTGGTATTCCCAACTCTAGAAAACAAGACGAGTATCTAAATATAAAGGAGATTATTGATAAATTCTTTACCATACATGAAAAGCTATCTCACGATCTCGTAGAAATTATGGACACGATGGGAATTTTATTCATGCAAAATACAGATAATGGGCAATTAACATTAGTATGTGAAGATCAAAAAGACTAAATAACCATTAACTCCAAGCTTAATATCAACATATTTAACTTTTAAGGGTATTCAGTGCAATCATCCCATAAAAACTTAGACAATGCGGCATAAGTTCTCGAAATAATATAACTAATCAATCAACCCGACTTGCGAGCACGCGCGTTTTCTTGAAATAGGTTCAAGTTCATACAACGCTCAAATTTGGCAGCCAACTGGTTGGCAAGCCGGTTATCTCGCACGAGCAATCAAATATGTATGAATTGATACCAACAGAAAAGTATAGTGTAGAAAGAATTGCCAAATCATTGAATTTTTCTGCCATGTTAGAAAGAGGTATCCGAGAAAATTTTGGTGACCCGATTTCAATTGATGAATTGAAACAAATAAGCCAAAGTGACTTTTTATCATGCAGAAATTTTGGCAGAAAAAGGTTGCGTGAATTCCAAGCTGCAATACGTGAATTGAGCAAAAATAATGAAAGAGCTGTG
>JAJSZW010000193.1:0-1945 GCA_030262895.1 Deltaproteobacteria bacterium
TCAGAGTAAATAGATTTTCAGATAATTAATTTCACAAGGATAGAAGGAGGAGGGCGTATGAGTTATACGTCGACGACTGATAACGCAGTGAAATTATTTATCTGGAAATCTATAGGTAGCGCATGCATCTTCTGACTCCCAGGCTGTAACACGTGCAACTTTAATATTATCATGGCTGATAATTTTTTTCTTAAGTTCATGTGCTATATAATAGGCAATGTTTTCTGAAGATGGGTTGTCGTTGCGAAAGAAATCAAGTTCGTTAAGAAATTTATGGTCAAGCTTTTCTATAATTTCAGAGAGATAACCCTTAAGTTCCCCGAAATCAATTAATACGCCGGCATCAGTTAAATTTTCTCCTGCAACACAGACCTCAATTTTCCAGTTGTGTCCATGCAAGTTCTCACATTTTTTTGCCACCATCTTAAGTTGGTGGGCTGCGGCAAAATGTGTAATAATTTTTAATTCAAACATATTTCGTAACTACTCAGGTTGTTAGGTTCACGGTTCACGGTTGGTTGCCTTGATCTCTTCGTATTTCGTAACTACTCAGGTTGTTAAGGTTCACGATTTAGGGTTAGTCGGCTTTTAACCTTGAACCCTGAACCCTGGAACTGTGAACCTGAGCAGTTGCACTTACTTATTGTTTACAATTTTCAGTGAAACTCTGTGTCGTTCCGTGGTAAACTTTTACCTTTTTTATCTCGCTACTTTTGCGCTGCTGCTTTTAAGAATATTTTTTAATTTGGTGGCAAGTTTACCTGATTCAAGTTTTTCAAATTCCCTGAGCAGCTTTTCCTGTTTTTTGTTCAGATTCGTGGGGGTTTTAATGACTGTCTGAATGATCTGATCGCCGCGTCTGCCGGTTCTGAGAGAAGGGATACCCTCGTCTAGGAAGCTGAATAAATCGCCAGACTGTGTGCCTTTTGGGATTTCGAGTTCCTTTTCACCATTTAAAGTGGTCACCATTATTTTATCGCCGAGAGCGGCCTGCACGAAAGAAAGTTCTACCTGGCATATTATATTTGTATCATCGCGTTGAAAAAATTCATGGGGTTTTACATTTATAAAAACGTAAAGATCTCCATGAGGGCCGCCATATATTCCCGCTTCTCCTTCTTCTGTAAGTCGGAGCCTGGAGCCTGAATCAACTCCTCCTGGAATTTTTACTGAAACCTTTTTTTTGTCCCTGATCCGTCCTGTCCCGCTGCAATGTAAGCAAGGGTGAGTTGTGGCTTGCCCCCTGCCACGACATTGAGGACAGGTGGTTCTAACTGTAAAGAAACCCTGGGAACGGGAAACCTGGCCAGTGCCCTGACAATAGGAGCAGCTTTCTATATGTGTGCCCGGCTCACAAGTACTGCCGTTACAGACAGGGCACATTTCCATTTTTTCGATATGTATATTTTTTTCCGTTCCAAAAGCTGCCTCCATGAAGCTGAGCGTTAAATCGTAACGAAGATCCGCCCCTCTTTTTGCATTGCTTCTTGAACTCCTTCCGGGCCCAAAGCCAAAGAAATCCTCAAAAATGTCTCCAAAACTTGAAAAAATGTCTTCAAAACCGCCGAATCCTGAAAAGCCCGTTCCTTCAAGTCCCTGGTGGCCATACTGGTTATATATCTGGCGCTTATTTGGATCATGCAGAACTTCATAGGCTTCAGCAGCTTCTTTGAAATTTTCTTCAGCCTCTTTGTTGTTGGGATTTCTGTCCGGATGGTATTTCAGGGCGAGTTTTCGATAGCTTGCTTTGATCTCATCTGGTGCAGCATTGCGGTTTATGCCCAGAATTTCATAATAATCACGTTTTGTAATCATTTATATCCTGATAGTTTTACTATTTACGTTAGTTATCATTATGTTTATATTGTGATAATTTTATTTGCAAAAAACGTAACTTCTCAATAAGTTCCGGTGCCAAACGTCATTCCCGTGAAAACGGGAATCC
>JAJSZW010000193.1:1955-3974 GCA_030262895.1 Deltaproteobacteria bacterium
GCGAGAATGACGATAAAAATTTTTAAAAAGTTGCCGGAACTTATTGAGAAGTTACCAAAAAACTTGAGAAATTTACATTTTAATATTAATGTATAAGTAAATAAATTAATGCAAAAAGCGGGGTTGTCAATGAAGAATATGGAGTTGCCTTTTATAAGGGAGATGTTTGAGTCAATAGCTCCCAGGTATGATTTGTTAAATCGCCTCTTAAGTTTAAGCCAGGATATTTACTGGAGAAGGACTATGGTATCAGCGATTGAGGTGCCTGATAATGGAGTGCTGCTTGATGTGGCTTGCGGGACAGGAGATGTCGCAATTGAAATTTTGCGGCAGAAAGGAACAGGGACTTCAATTTTTGGCGTTGATTTTTCACTTAATATGCTTTTGTCTGCAAAAAATAAAATAAAATCAATATCAGACAGCTCCAATATTTATCTATTAGCAGGGAATGCCTTTAATCTTCCATTCAGAGAAGAAACATTTGATGCTATAACCATTGCATTCGGGATTCGTAACATTTGTGACAAACTATCAGTACTGAAGCTATTTTATGACAGTTTGAAATCAGGCGGGATGTTGCTTGTGCTTGAGTTAGCCACCCCTCCAAAGGGGTTTTTATTGTCGTTGTATCTTTTTTATTTCAAGATAATTCTTCCTTTAATAGGCTGGTTTTTATCAAAAAACCTGAAGGCCTACCAGTATCTTCCTTCTTCTGTCGCTAAATTTCCAGACCCAAAAAGTTTTGCTGCGATGATGCGTTCAGCGGGGTTCATAAATATTAGATGGAAAAGTTTAACAATGGGAATCGCCAACCTGCATGTGGGCTGTAAAAACTGAATTCATTTGGCAAAAAATGGTGATTTCCATACTGTCAAGATAGGGATTACATCAAAAGGGTGTTGAAAAGCAGGCTGTTATCGCCTGATTAAGGTTCCCCATCAAGCGTATTCGCCGTATTTTTTTTGCTTGCTTGTCGGTTCTGCTCAACTATCGTACTGTCAGATGTTGTTTGACCCATTTTTATCCCTTATATGGGCGGGTCCTATTTTAAGGCAGATCGACTTGAACGACTTTCAAACAAGGCTGTAATATATTTATCTATACTGTCCAAGAGTTATTAGAAAGTATTTTTGCCGGAAAAATTGACTTTGAATATGAAGACGTAGCATTAATGCCAGGCAAAGAGCCATATTATCTTTTGAGCAAACAGCTTGTTTCTTCCAATGAATTTAAGTCTGTCTGGAATGACTCGGATTTGCCTCGTTTGCTTTCCCGATTAGCGGAAACCGCGGTGCATCGATATAAGCATCTTAAAAAGCGACCGGAAAAAACCGAGGCTAAAATTAGACCATAGGTAACACTTCAGCGCTTTTAAATATTATTTTTTGAACAGGATTTAAATTATCAAAACTTTTCCCGAAAGTATCCCGAATGGTTGAAAACAGATACTGTCCTGTCGCAGTTCGGTACAAATAATCCGCAACTATCCTATCGGATAGCCCTAATTTTCCTCCCAGAATAATGAAAAAATAAAAAAATTGCTTGACACGCCTTTCCATATATCATATCAAAAAAATAAGTATTCCTATCTAATAAGTAGGATTTAAACGGACAAGGTTACTATAGCGTGTACCAAATGACTTTGCGGTAATTATTCACCCAAAATCGTGTTCATCCTCGTTGTGCTATACGATAAATATAATTGTTTTTGCCGCAAAGTCGAATGGTACACGCTATAATAGTTTGGTTTTTTATCATTAAGGGGGAGCTATGTATGAATTTGTAAGTGGGCCATTAGCCTTAATTTCATTTACTATCTTTTTTGTCGGGATTATCACCAGAATTGTTTGGTATGTAAAAGGTCTTGATTGGCGGCTCGATAGAGTAGCCTATTCTGAGAAGCTTGGCGCGGGACTTAAGGGAGCTGCAAGATCTCTTTTTCATTGGCTGTTACCACTAAATCGCACAACCGCAAACCATCCGTTTTTTATGGGTGTGACATATCTTTTCCATATATGC
>JAJSZW010000194.1 GCA_030262895.1 Deltaproteobacteria bacterium
CCGCTTGCTTCTGACAAAGATGACACAGTCATCAGCATAGCGGACAAAGCACAATCCACGCTTTTCAAGTTCTTTATCAAGTTCATCGAGAACAATATTTGAGAGCAAAGATGAAATCGGGCCGCCTTGAGGGGTTCCTTCCCTTGTTGGCTTTTCAAGACCGCCGATCATTACACCGGCAGTTAGAAACCTGCGGGCCAGTTTTAGCACGCGCTTGTCCTTGATCCGGGTGGCCAGTCGCGCCAACAACCGATCATGATTGACTCGGTCGAAAAATTTTGACACGTCGATATCAACCACATACCTTAGCCCGGCCTGGACGTACTCACGGTATTGACCAATTGCGTCATGCTGTGAGCGGCCGGGCCGGAACCCATAACTGAAAGGTGAGAAGGTATGGTCCCAGATTTGGGTCAGCACCTGCGCTGTGGCCTGCTGGATCACCCGGTCGATCACTGTGGGAATGCCAAGCAACCGAACACCGCCGTACTAAAAGGGGGACGACCTTAAATAGTTAAATAATTCGTACTAAAAGGGGGACGACCTTAAATAGTTAAATAATTTGACGTAAAGTCAATTTGGGAGTATGTTACTGGCATGCCTAGGATAGCCCGATTAGATACTCCCGGCCTCTTGCATCATGTTATGATCAGAGGAATAGAACGCCGAAAGATATTCAATGATGATAAAGATCGTGAAAGCTTCATTGAACGGCTATCTATTCTCCTGCCTGAAACCAAGACTCAATGCTACGCATGGTCATTTTTATCAAATCACGCCCATTTTTTGTTAAAAAGCGGTCCCTCAGGTATTGCCTCTCTAATGAGAAGATTGCTTACCGGATATGCGGTATCTTATAACAGGAGGCACAAACGCCACGGGCAGCTTTTCCAAAACAGATATAAGTCCATTATATGCCAGGAAGATACCTATTTGCAGGAACTGGTTCGGTATATTCATTTGAATCCATTGAGGGCAAAGATAGTGGTTGATTTGAAGGAACTGGATCGTTATTCTTATTGCGGGCATAGCGCCTTGATAGGAAAGAAAAAGAGGGAATGGCAAGATGTTGAATATGTTTTAGGTTTTTTTGGAAGAAGGGTTGGTGAAGCGAGAAAGGGTTATAGGAAAGAGGGGGACGACCTTAAATAGTTAAATAATTTGACATAAAGTCAATTTGGGAGTATGTTATCCGCATACCTAGGATAGCCCGATTAGATACTCCCGGCCTCTTGCATCACGTTATGATCAGAGGAATAGAACGCCGAAAGATATTCAATGATGATAAAGATCGTGAAAGCTTCATTGAACGGCTATCTATTCTCCTGTCTGAAACCAAGACCCAATGCTACGCATGATCATTTTTATCGAATCACGCCCATTTTTTGTTAAGAAGCGGTCCCGCAGGTATTCTCTTGGGGAGGCGGCCTGGGCTATGATTTTGAAAAGGGTGTAAAGAGGGTGTCCATCTTTTTTCCTTACTTCGCCATAAATCGTTATATGACGGTATTTTGGTATAAAAACCAAATGATATTTACAGTCCCATCTTACATGTGATAATGATTTCAAGTCTTTCATAGGTTCTTCCTCCTGTACTCTTTGGGACGTTCCCTGAGGAAGAACCTATTACCACATTCTATCTCGCCGGAACGGTAGAACCTCGTAGGGTCGCTCGGGCGGAGCCCGAGGTTTAATTAAGGACAATTATCATTGACTGCCAGGCAATTGGATTAAAATCATGAGCGGTAATAATCGTGAAAAAATAACACCGGGTATGCAGGTTCTGATCGTGATGAAAAAAGATCAGCGTACTGGAAAATTAACTAAAGGCACAGTGAAGGATATCTTGACCAAATCACAGACTCATCCTCACGGGATTAAGGTCCGCCTGGAGAGCGGTGAAGTCGGTCGTATTAAGGAAATATTTGGGGGTTTACCAATAACGTTATTGTCTAATTGTACAAATTCAAAGAATGACATCAGGTAAACAGGGTGACATCGTCAACCTGCTAAAGGACAGTCATGAAAAGAGAGAAGGATGGTTTCTCGAAGGAGAAAAGAAATGAGCTGTTGGCAGGCGTCAGCAGGAGGGAGTTTTTAAAGTATTCCGGTGCTGCCGGAGGTGCTTTACTAATGAGTTTACATGGAGGTATGACTTTGGCTCACTCCAAAAGTCGGGTTGCGTTTTTAAAAACAGAGGATCGAAAATCCGCTGTTCTCTCGTCAATAAAAGCCCTAAATATCAACCCTGCCAAAAACAAAGATGTTCTGATTAAGCCTAATTTCAACACCGCGGATCCGGTTCCCGGATCAACCCATAACGATACCCTGGTATCTCTGGTTGAAGAAGTCTGGGCAATGGGTGCCAAATCTATTAGTCTTGGTGAACGAAGCTACCCGCTGACCCGCGATGTAATGAATAAGAAAGGTATCATCCCGCTCATGAAAAAACTTGATGTCAAGATCATTAATTTCGATGATCTGGAACGAAAAGACTGGCTGGAGGTAAAGCCCGAAGACAGCCACTGGCAAAATGGTTTTAGAGTTGCCCGCCCGATTCTCGAAGCTGAATGTCTGATTTCAACCTGCTGCCTCAAAACTCACCAGTACGGCGGGGTTTTTACCATGTCGTTGAAACTGCATGTCGGCGTGGTTCCGACGAGTCGGCACGGTTTTGATTACATGCGGGAACTGCATGGATCAGCCTATCAACAAGAGATGATCGCGGAAATCAATGCGCCCTTTAAGCCCGACCTGATTGTTCTGGACGGGATCGAAGCCTTTGTGGACGGGGGTCCGATGAACGGAAAGCGAGCCAGGGGCAACGTATTTTTGGCATCGGATGATCGGGTGGCTATTGATGCTGTTGGATTAGCCGTTTTAAAGACGCTGGGCAGTAACAATCAGATCATGCGGCCAAAGATTTTTGAACAAAAACAGATTGCCCGGGCGGTTGAGATCGGCCTGGGGGCTTCATCTCCCTTGGAAATCGAAGTGGTTTCCGTCGATAACCAAAGCCTTGAATATCGGAACCGGGTAGTGGAGATATTAAATAAAGGCTGATCTTGCCGAATTGGGGGAAAGAGAGGGACGACCTTAAATAGTTAAATAATTTGACATAAAGTCAATTTGGGAGTATGTTACTGGCATGCCTAGGATAGCCCGATTAGATACTCCCGGCCTCTTGCATCACGTTATGATCAGAGGAATAGAACGCCGAAAGATATTCAATGATGATAAAGATCGTGAAAGCTTCATTGAACGATTATCTATTCTCCTGCCTGAAACCAAGACTCAATGCTACGCATGGTCATTTTTATCGAATCACGCCCATTTTTTGTTAAGAAGCGGTCCCGCAGGTATTGCCGCTCTAATGAGAAGATTGCTTACCGGATATGCGGTATCTTATAACAGGAGGCACAAGCGCCACGGGCAGCTTTTCCAAAACAGATATAAGTCCATTATATGCCAGGAAGATACCTATTTGCAGGAACTGGTTCGGTATATTCATTTGAATCCATTGAGGGCAAAGATAGTGGTTGATTTGAAGGAACTGGATCGTTATTCTTATTGCGGGCATAGCGCCTTGATAGGAAAGAAAAAGAGGGAATGGCAAGATGTTGAATATGTTTTAGGTTTTTTTGGAAGAAGGGTTGGTGAAGCGAGAAAGGGTTATGTATCCTATGTTAAAAAAGGCATTGACTTGGGGAGGCGGCCTGAGCTGGTAGGAGGCGGTTTGATAAGAAGCCTTGGTGGTTGGGATGAAGTGAAAAAGATGAGGCTGAGCGGACAGGATCGCATCAAGAGCGATCAACGAATATTAGGGGAGAGCGATTTCGTAAGAGATGTACTTTCGGAATCGGAAGAGGAATTTTCCCGGAAATATAAACTCAAAAGCCTGGGCTATGATTTTGAAAAGGTTGTAGAGAGGGTGTCCATATTATTTCAGGTGGAAAAGGATTACAT
>JAJSZW010000195.1 GCA_030262895.1 Deltaproteobacteria bacterium
CCTTGCCAAGGTCGAAGTCGCGGGTTCAAATCCCGTTTCCCGCTCCATTTTTTCGTTTTGGCGGCATAGCCAAGTGGTAAGGCAGCGGTCTGCAAAACCGCTATTCACCAGTTCGAATCTGGTTGCCGCCTCCAAAATTCTCCTCATCCATATCGGATTGCTTCAAAGATTTGCTTTCAGCTTTGCCTTAATTTTTACCCCAGTCTTCAAGTTCTGCTGCTTGATACTCCTCCTGTTGGACGGTGACGTCCATGTTGATCACAAGCCCTGAATGCTTCTTGACTTCGCTGTCTTCCCTCAACTTTAAGTGACGTTCCCGAGCCGCCTGTACATCCTCCAATGCCTTTTTCAAGGCCAGTCCAATGGCAATGCTTTTATCTATCTGTTTGGGTTTAAATTCAGGTCGAATACCATCCTCGGCGATGCCTTCAGCAAAGTGCGCAAGCTGTTTCATCTTTTCCATGGCCTGGTCCATGATTTTCCAGCCGATGTTTTCATCTTGTTGGAAAACCCAGGAAGTGCGGAGATGCTGCAGCATCTCAGTATATTTACTTGTGACCTCTGCCTGCAGCTTATCCAACAATTCCTTAGGCAATTCACTTTCTTCTCCAGGAAGACCTGCCGCTTCTTCAGGGCTTAACTTATCTAGTTTTCGTTGAAACTTCCTGGCATGGATGGCAGATTCCCAGGCTTCTCTCCGGAGGACCCGCCTGATGTGAGGATCGTCAACTTTATTCACTTCTTCGTTGTAATGAGGTATCAGTTTCTCCTCGTATTCGATGTAGGATCTGAGCATCGTGGCCCGGCTGGTCGGATCATAGGGGTATGGAGCAGGAGTAAAGTCGGGCTCACCTCCCAGTTTGCCTATGATCATCCCCAGCCAGTGCATATGCCACATCTCCTCCCTGGTGATGGAAAGTAAGCTCGCACCCAGAGGCGTATCTTCCCCTTCCATGTAACCATGAACGAGATAGCGTATGATGGCTGCATGCTCATCAGCGATATCTCTGTTTAACATATCAATCAATGTCTGATTCTCCAATGGAAACCTCCTTTATACTCTCCACAACCCGTGCAGATTGCAATACTCACGGGCTGTCACATTTTTTGTCTCAATATCAAATATTGCTTCCGGTGAATCTCCGGGTTTTAAAAACTGACGGTAAGCCTTCCCATCTGCGATGATCTGAATCCATTCGATATAATGTTTCTCCTCCATTGGGTGTGCAACGCTCCCCACCTTCACCCTGGCGCCGCCTGCCGTCTTTTCCACCACGGGCACATGCTTCTCCTTAGCAGCATCCACAGTGTTCTCCTCACGGAGTACCATGGGCTGTCCACAGCACACAAGCTTTCCATCCCCTTCGTGGAGGACTTCTACGATGTTACCGCAAACTTCACACTTGTAAATCTGGAGTTTCCTGGTCATGCTTTTTCCCTCCTTTTTAGATTTGTTATTTTTATTGCCTCCTTTATTGCTGGATATTGGCTTTACATCTCAAACCTTCGGCCAGCTTCTTTACTTCATCCAGAGCTTTGGTCATGGGCGCCCATCCATACCAGTAGGCATAATCGGGATTGGCATGAAAAACCCCCTGATATGTTCTCATTCTGTATTTCATGTACATCTTGAATAGTACCTGTTCGATGTAGGAACCCCCGGTTTGGTAAAAATGTAAAAAATCGGGATAGGCGTAAGTGTAATGTGCCGGTTTCTTCACAATGCCGTCTTTGTAGAGGTCAGCTACAATGTTTATGGCTTCCGCCATTAAGCGATCCGCTTTTCTGATCATCTGATCGCCTTTTTCAAGCTCTCCCCTGGCATATTTTTCAGAATGGCACTTTTTGCAGATCTTTATCATCTTTTTCCGTTCGACCTGCCAGTCATCTTCGGTCAGCCGTGTCAAATCAGCAGATTTAACGATATCCAGCCGGGCAGTGGGTTTTCCCTCCGGATCTAATACCCCCAGTGCTTTAAGAATTGTGGTCTGATCTTTTGCCCATTGTTTATCTTTTGGCAAGGGAAGCCTTACCCCCAAAAATCCCCAGGCCACTTTGTTGGTGTGGGTTCCGTCAGGTAGATGACAGAACTGGCAGGTAGGAGCGGCCGCGTCTTTGGGTAGTCTTCCCATTTCCTTTAGCTGGTATCTAACTCCGTGTTTGGAGCTTTCATACATCTCCCACTGAGGATGGTCAAACCCCATATGGCATGTCCGACATGCTTTGGGATCCTGCGCCTCTTTTTTAGAGAATGTATGCCGTGTATGACATTCATCGCAGGAATTTGTCCGGTAGGTATAACCTTTTTCACGCAATTCCTTTTTCTGGGCCTCGGACTTTACCCCCATATTATGGCATCCGCCGCAGCCTTTACCGCCCTCCATCAGTTCATCAGGCTCCATGTGTGTAATCGGCAGGGCATTTAAGGAAGTCCAGCCAAAGTTGTGTTTTCCTTTAGTGAATTGATTAAACTGTTCCTCATGACACTCCGCACAGGTGTTCTCGTCAGGCATCCTGGCTAAGTGGGATGTTTTTCTACTCTTGTGCTCGGATCCATGACAGATATTACAGGCAACGTCGTTATCGCTATGTTTACTGCTTTGCCAATCCTTAACCAACAGCGGTGTAACTGCCTTGTGGCAACCGATACAGACCTTTCCCTCTTCTGCTGAAGCAATGCCTGACATAAATAGCAGCGTCATCAGGGAAGCGAAAAAAAAGACAAAGAATTTCTTCATGCATAACCTCCTTTTCTTATCAATCCATCATTTCAAAATTATCATTACTTACACACAATAGATGGGACATACCTGATCATCTGGAATCTCTCTTTTTCTACAAACACTTCGAGCAGGTGCCAATGATATACGGCCTCAGTTCCTCAATTTTGTGCCCGTCTATCATTTTTTTTCCTGCAAGCGGACATTCCACTACATCAACATCATAGACGTGATTGCATCTGTGACAGAAGAAGTGATGATGAGGCTTGACTTCGTAGTCAAAATGCAACTTTCCCTTTTCAATCGTTATTTCTTGAATAAGACCATAATTATTTAAGAGTTCTAAAGTGTTATAAACCGTAGCCTTTGAAATTGTAGAAAATTTTTCCTTTAAACTATAGTATATTTCCTCCACTGTTGGATGAGTCCGATTTTCATAAAGGTATTCCAGAACCGCATGGCGTTGTATTGTTAATGTACATCCTTTTTCATTAAGTTCGGCTAATTTTTCTTTTAAGCTCATAATATATTAAATCTAACATTAGAACAATTCTAAGTCAAGAATAAAATTAACTTTTGTTCTTGATGAAATGGGGTGTCCTTTTTTATTATTGTTTCTGCGGACAGGTTCCTATGTGGACTAATATAGCTATGATGCGGAGCTCCCGGAGCCTGCCCGCAATGCCTCTATTTCGCAAGACTTAGTTTTGCCGCCTTCTTCCTGCAAGCATAATTAACAAAATGAATAGGGCATATTTAATGCATGGCAGGCGGGCATTGATTCATGATTTTCTCAGCATGCAATTCGAATAACATATCCCAAGGCAAGAATTAATTTTAATAGTTGAGTACTTCCCTTATGTTGTGATTTTTTCCATTGTATTTCTTGCTTTCAGTACTGAAAGATGTTTATTATATTTCAATTCCTTACAAAAAATAGCATGGGAGTGAATAATGCAAGAATGTACAGTCATAAAAAAAGGGTCAAGTATCCACCACTGTATAAAAATTCCAGAGGATTTTTTATATAAAGATCTTGAAATAAAAATCCGACCTTTAAAAGATACTGACAAGATAAGCATAAAGCTTGAAAGCCTGTTTAAAAAATATCCAGACATAAAACCTTTCGTGGACATTAAAGATCCCAAAAAATGGCAGCAGGAATTACGCGATGAATGGAAATAGTGCGTTATTGGACAGCAACATACTTATTTATTTGTCAAAAAACGAGCTGCCTTTTTC
>JAJSZW010000196.1 GCA_030262895.1 Deltaproteobacteria bacterium
AGTAGTTATTTTATCTGTAAAAGCAGCATCACCATTACAATCGGGCATTACTTCACTTATTGTATATCCGCTGTCTTTTATAGTAGTTATTTCATTGTATATATTGAGCGCCAGATCACCTGAACCAATAAGAATAATTTTTTGGTCAAAAAAACCACGGTCTAAAACCAACTTATATAGAAAGCGCCAGGATACAATAAGCATTATAACAAAGGCAATGCTTATGATAAAAACTCCCTTTCCGATAATTGCTGCCGGTATTATAAAATAAATGCCTGCGAGTATGATAGCGGCAAAACCAAGAGACTGCAACAAACGCAGGCCAAGTTCTAAAAAATTGTCGACAACCGTTAAGTCATAGAGTTCATTATAGTATAGACAGGATTGGCAAACACTGGTGATAAGTAAAATTTTGAGCCATAACCACTCATTATTGGATAATACATATGATTCAGGGCCAAAAACAATTAGACAGGCCAACAGAACCGAAAAATATATAACCAGCCCCTCTCCAATAACAAAAAAAAAGTTTCTTATTGGATAATACTGTTTTAGTATTCTTAACATCATTTATTTAGTTCTTAGCTTTTAGGTTTAGGCATAATATTTACCATATTTCCCGTACCTGCCATAACCATATTTCATTGATTGAATATCAAACCTGTTAATAATAACTCCAAGTATTTTTATTTTATCCAGTTTTTTCAACGTATCTTTAACCAGTTCATGGCGTGTACTTCCGAATTTTACAACAATGATTATTCCATCCACCTGCCTGGCTATTGCACCTGTTTCTGCTGTAAGCTGCGGCGGTGGTGAATCAATAATAATATAACGGTCAGGATATCTTGTTTTTACATCTGCAAGCAATTGTGACATCTTTTCTGATGCCAGAAGTTCAGCAGGATTATGCTGTGATTTTCCTCCCGGGAGAATAGTTAGTTTTTCCACCTTTGTTTTTAAAAGCGATGAAGACAAAGATGCCCCATTAGCAAGATAATCGCTCAACCCATGTACATTACCAAAGCCAAAGGATCTGTGTATAGACGGCATTCGCATATCGCAGTCCATAAGAAGAACATGTTCGTTTATACCCTGAGCAATACTTACAGCCAGGTTGGCGGCTACAAATGATTTTCCTTCACCGGGAAGAGCGCTGGTAATCATAATTGTACGGGGCGGCTTTCCTGAAACAGGGAATAAAAGGGTTGTCCTTAACAGTTTGAAGTGCTCAGCTTCAAATGAGTTTGGATTTATAAGCGCAACAAGATTTCTGTCTATATTATTACCAGAAAATGTACCTGCAATATCTGAAGGTTTAACAATTTTTTGATGCTGATCAGTTAACATTGTGTCTTCTTCGTTTGTTGAAGATGGCTTTATATGCTCTTTTTTTGATTTTGCTAATGCATCGAATATTTTACCCAATTGTTTCACCTCAATAGCGCCCTATCTGGCGAGCTGTTAGCTGTTAACTGTTAACTGTTAACTGTTGAGCTTATCAGATGGTTATCACTTGGTAACATGTTGATAAAATTAATTTTGCTCACAGTATCTTTATAAAAGACCGCACAAATTCTAAAGTCTTATCCACACCTTTAAAGGTCAGCACTGCAAATCCAGCTAATAAAAAGGAAATAATTATGATAGAAAAAATACTGAAAAAAAGATTAAGCCTTCTTTTTTTAATATCTTCCGGATGAATTACAGATGGTAAAATTGCAATCACCGGCACTCCCAATAATGAATCTATATCTTCAGGCCTTCTAAAGGATGTATCAAAATATTCCAGCAGAAAAACCAGTCCGCAACCAACAACCAGGCCGGCAGCCAAAGTAAGTACAAACAACCTCTTCATATTAGGCTTGATAGTTTTTTCCGGTAATCTTGCCGGATCTATAACACGGAACTGCTCCCCTTTTTGTTTCTTTTCCATGTTAACCGAAATCGCGGCTTCGAGTTTTCTTTTTAACAGAGAATCGTATGTTCCTTTTATATTAGCATAGTTTCTTTTTAAAGAGAGTAATTCTTGTTCTCTCTTTGGTGTATTTTCTACTCTTTTTTGGTAAATGGTTATCTGTTCTTGTATTTTTGATATATCAGCTTCAATAGTTTTAATCTCTTTTGTTATTTCATTGCGCTGCGCCATTTGAAGCTCTTGATAGTTATTCCCGAAAAATACTTCTTCCTCACTTTCCTCACTTTCCTCACTTTCAGATAGTTCTTGATCTATTTGGTCCTCAAGTTCGGCAATCATCCTTTTTAAACGCATAACGTCCGGATGCTTATCCGTATATCTTGTTTTAAGAATAGAAAGTTGCTCTCCAAGTTGATCAACTCTTGTCGAACCTTCTGCTTCAAACTCAACCAAACCATCTGTTGAAAACATTGAAACATCATTCTGCATATTCTGCAATTCCAACATCTGCTTTTCAAACGCAATCAGCATATTCTTTGCGTTCCTGAAATTTTTTTGCTTTTCAATAAGTTGTTCTTGTTGCCGATCGAGAATGCGCAGATTGGTTTCAAGTTGTTCAGGAAGTTCACCCATGAATTTTTTACGGTATATTAGAAGAGTTTCTTCAAGCTCTTCGAGTTGAGCTTTAATATTGTTTAATTCATCGTCGAGAAAATCGGTTGTGCCTATAGCCTGAGCTTCCCTGACCTTGAGGTTTTCATCAATAAAATACGTAGCCAGTGTATTTGTTACCCTCATAACTCTTTCAGGGTCAGTATCTTCAAATGAGATTGTAAAGGCATCTGCTTCTCTTCGGCTTATTATATTCACGGAAATACGTTCCCGAATATCTTCAATTTTATCTTCCATATACATTTTTTCATGTTCAGGTTCTGAAAAAAGTTTAAATTGATCAATAATATTTTCAAGCTTTGTACGGCTCATTATCTGCTGTGATATCATATTTATCCTTGATTCAATTCCGGCTGATATAACAGAACGTACATAATTCGTTGGAACCCTTTGAGCTTGCACTAAAATTAAGGTGCTTGCTCTATATATCTTTGGAAGTGTAAAAGAAAGACATATGCCTGCAATTATAGAAAGACAAAAAGGAATAATTATGAACCATCGCCGCCTTAATACTATTTCTATAATATCTTCAGGTTTTATTGCTGTTTTAGTATGTAACATAATCCTATAACCTTTAATTTAAAAGTTCACCACGGATTTTCACGGAATTATCAAAATACTCTTCTCAACATTACGAACGTCTCTGCACCAAAAATGAACAATAGACCCACTCTCAAGCGTGTTGTTTTAAGATAATTTTATAGCTCAAGTCTTCATATAGTCTATCGGGCGGCATAAAGCCGCCCCTACTCATTGTTTATAATTTTCAGTAAAACTCCGTGTTGTTACGTGGTAAGGTAATAGCTCGCCCGAAGGGCGATAATTTAGATTATATGCCTTCACCTTATTCAACAAAGATTTATAGCTTATATTAAGAATTTCCGCAGCTTTTTTTCGATTCCAGTTTGTACTTTTAAGAACTTTTTTCATAAGTTTTTTTTCAGCTCGAGCAACAAATTCCCTGCAAATATCTTTAAGTGATATTTTATTAAAATCATTCATATAATAATTTTTTAAATCCGCAAGTTCTGCAAGGCGATAAATATCTATACAGTAACTATTAATATCTTGGAATTTATATTTATTATTCAATTTGTTAATTATGCTTTGCTCATCACCAAGCATAATTGTTTTATTTACTAAATTTTCAAGCTCCTTAACATTTCCAGGCCATAGATAACTGCAGAATCTGTTCTTAATTTCATCAGAAAGCTCATAATAACTTTTCCCGGATTCTCTACAAAATTTGTCGGTAAAAAAATTCATCAAGAGCGAAATATCTTCTTTACGATCTCTAAGCGGAGGAATCTCTACCCTTAATACATTTAAACGATAATAAAGATCTTT
>JAJSZW010000197.1 GCA_030262895.1 Deltaproteobacteria bacterium
TTTTTTCCAATCAACCTGGGGATACCGGGGCAACAGGGTTTTGTTTGTAGTTTTGTCCAGATTTTTTAATGCTTCACCAATTGCACTCAACAGCATACAAATGCTGTCAAATTTCTCCATGCCTGCTGGCGAATCCGTAAAATCGCTTATGGATTTTATAGGTTTAAAGCGTTCTAAAATTGTCTGACTTGCCTGATAAATCTGGGATAAAATTTCAAGAGCGAGTTCCTTATCATACATAGACTGCCTCTTTATCTATTCTTTTCTTAAGAAATTGGTTCATTTTTTCCCTGTAACTGATAACATCTACAGGTTTGGAAAATTGTTCTTCCAGGTCTTGCTTGATGCCAATAATATTAAATAAGTCCTGTTTGCCAAGCTCAACAACAACGTCAATATCGCTCTGCTCATTCATGCTGTCTCTCGCCGCTGAACCGAAAACACCGATCCGTATGATTTTGTATCTATCCCTATTCATCTCAACAAAACCGCGCAGAGTCTGTATTATTTCATTTCTTTCCATTAGTTACGCCCTCCTATGGTCACTTCCACTATCTTCATGGTATCATTGCCGAAAATGTCCACGACTTTCACCGCGACCTTGCGCCGACCCGGAGGGCATTCCCTGAACACGCTTTTGAACTCCAGGGACCGGTCTTTTTTAGTGCGGAAGGACTGCCACTCGTTTTCAAATACATAATCGCCTGTCCAGACTTCTTCTGTTTCACCTGTTTCCTCATTCAGCACTCGTACAATCTCCCGCTTGGATTCAAAGTCAAAATCCACTGCCCAGTAATCGATCCAGTCTGTCCAATTCTGCGTCAACACCTCGCGTTTGACAATGCCGTTTTTATCTTTGCTGATCTTGACCACCTGTCCCTTATCCACAATCACCTTGCTCTTGCCTTTCTTCAGGCTTTCATCAGCGCCCTTGGCATCCTGTGAATAAAAGACGGAAAAATCGGTCAATTCCATAGCAATACTATTCTTTTTAAAATGCGGCTTGATCTCAATAAACGAAACATCATGAAACACCACCTGATTTTTCTCCACCGCCCGCTTGTCAAACACATCTCGTGGAATATATTTCATTGCCAGATCAATCCCCTTGGCTTTGGCTTCGTCAAGAATATTAGGAAACAGCCCCATTTCGAACTCAAAACCGAGAATATCAACACGGGTGATATGCTTCTGGCGGCATTCCAGAATGATCTCTTCCACAAACAAACGGGTGACGGGCAGATTCACCGGCCCCACTGCCACAAGCCGCCCGCCCTTTTTGCCCTGAAAGGTTTTGAACTGGCTGACTGCTTCAGCGCGATAGGCATGGAGGATAAGATTGAGAAAATCTTTTTCTTTGGCTTCCAATTGTTTCTGCTTTTCCTGCAAGATTATTTAATGATGTTTTTCCCATTATTTTTTACTGCCCAACCATTAAATGTTAAGAAATAAATCAGTGATATTTGATACTAACGGGTCGTTTTTTGAATGTTATAATATATTAATATTACATTGTTTTTAATTAAAAGGCAAGAATTATATAATCCTAAGCGAGATAGGGAAAGCGGGAATATTGGAGCTGCAACTGTGGGAGAATCCATTGATTTTCTTTTGCGATTTTTTTTACCGCTAATAGCCGTAGAGTTCAGTATTTGTCTAATTTGCCGAGGATTTTTTTTGCAGATCGTTTTCCGTGTGGGATTCAGGAATGTCCAGAAAATTTACGAGATAAATATCCTTGAAAATGTTTTCTGAGAAATAATTCAGGATCCGGCAAAACCGCATGAGAACATAAAAATAATAGTTGTAGGAATTTCCTTTTTTTGAAAGGATATGCGGGAAGATTAGAACACCTTAATTTTAAGCATTCATGTCCGCTCGAAGGTCGCTAAGTTCATGACAGAAAAAAATAAAAAACACGTTCCCTGTATTTTAGCTCCGGCCGGGAATAAAGACTCATTTTTAGCTGCTCTTGCAGCAGGGGCGGATGCTGTATATTGCGGTCTTAAAATATTATCCGCCAGAATGGAGGCAAAAAATTTTTCTATTGAAGAACTAATCCCTCTTATTCAGCTTGCCCATGATATGGGAACGAAAGTTTATGTAGCATTCAACTCCCTTTTAAAGCAGGATGATCTTAATATTGCGGGAAGGCTTCTTGAACAGTTGGATAGGTTTGCTAAACCTGATGCCCTTATAATACAGGACCTGTCACTTATAGAGTTAATCAGGCAAACAGGTTTTACTGGAGAAATCCATTTATCTACACTTGCGAATATAAGCTTTCCAATGGCTTTAAAGCTTGTTCGCAAACAACCTGGAGTCAACCTGGTAGTTGTTCCAAGGGAGCTGAGTATAGATGAAATCAAGGCTATGGCTAAGGCCTGCCCAAGCGGCCTTGGTCTTGAAGTGTTTGTTCATGGGGCTCTTTGTTACGGGGTTTCAGGCAGGTGTTACTGGAGCAGTTATATGGGCGGCAAAAGCGGGCTTAGGGGCAGATGTGTTCAGCCATGCCGCAGGTTTTATACTCAGGAAAATACCATAAAAAGATTTTTTTCGTGTCAGGACTTAAGCCTTGATGTGCTTGTCAAGATTTTGTTACCTGTTCCTGAAGTGAAGGTCTGGAAGATTGAAGGTCGCAAAAAAGGTCCACATTATGTTTATTACACAGTCAAGGCCTATCAAATGTTAAGAGATCATGGAAGCGATCCGCAGATGAAGAAAGCAGCTATTCAATTGATATCGAGAGCCCTTGGCAGGGAAAGAACACATTTTAATTTTCTGCCGCAACGGCCATATAATCCTGTAAATGTAAATGGTCAAACCGCTTCAGGTCTTTATATAGGAAAAATAAAAAGCCATAAAAATAAACCTTATTTTATTCCGATAGAGGAGCTTTTGCCTGGCGATGTTCTGCGCATAGGATATGAAGATGATCGTTGGCATAGCGTAAACAGAGTCGGCAAATACGTGCCTAAAAGGGGACGCTTTTATCTTAAGCCGGCTTCAGGAAAAAATGTTTCGTCAGAAGCCCCTGTTTTCCTGATAGACAGACGGGAAAAAGCTCTTGGGGAGATGATGTCCAAAGTTGAGAATAGGCTGTCCAAACCGCAAGAGGTTAGAGTTGATTCTTCGACATTTAATGCCGGACTTTCAAAGAGATATAACAAAAAGCAGAGGGTATTTGAAATTAATGTATTCAGGAAAATGAACAAGAAAAAATTCCATGATCAGGCTGGAATCTGGCTGTATGATGAATTTCAGCAAAAGCTTCATAGCGGCTTTGCGTCTAATATCTGGTGGTGGCTTCCGCCGGTTATATGGCCTGAACATGAGGAAAAATATAAAAAGACCATCAAATTTATATTAAAAAGAGGCGGCCTTAATTTTGTCCTGAATATTCCATGGCAGATGGCCTTTTTTAAGGAACAAAAAAATTTAAATCTATGGGCAGGGCCATTTTGCAATATAACAAATACGCTGGCCATAGATTCCCTGGCAAATTTGGGCTTTGCCGGAGTTATTGTCAGCCCTGAGTTGGGCCGAAAAGATTATTTGCAATTACCGGAGCACAGTCCTCTTCCTTTGGGTATTGTAATATCCGGTAACTGGCCTCTTAGTATCTCACGCTTTCTGGCAGAAGATGTTCAAACAGAGCATTTATTCAGCAGCCCAAAGGGAGAGCAAGCCTGGGTAAAAAAATACGGATCAGACTTCTGGGTATATCCCAATTGGGAGTTGGATCTCCGCGATAAAAAGGAAAGGCTTAAAAAAGCCGGTTACAGTTTTTTTGTACATATTATAGAACCTTTGCCCAAAGGGGTTAAGATGAAAAAAAGACCCGG
>JAJSZW010000198.1 GCA_030262895.1 Deltaproteobacteria bacterium
TATAGCAATGGATATAAAGACAGATCCCTCACACTACACCCCATTAATAAAAGACAATTCCAGCACGGATGACATTTTTTTAAGTGTACGCATCATAAAGGAATCAAATATAGATTATGAGTTCCGGACTACCTGCATTAAGTCACTGGTTAATAAAAGTATTTTTGATAATATAAGTTATTGGCTTGAAGGCTCAAAGCTTTATGCATTGCAGCAATTTAGTAAAACAAATGTTCTGCATCCTGAATTCTTCAGGGATAATTCTAATATTTATAAGTATGATGAGTTAATGGAATTAAAGTCCGTTGCAAACCAATGGGTCAATAAATGCATTGTTCGTTGACGTATAGTGACAACGGTTTACAGTTCACGGTTGGCGGTTTACCAGCAGCGGCCTCTAAAATTAGAACAAAAGTCTCCTTTATCTCCAGACCTTAGTCCACAAGTTTTGCTGCCGCAATAGGGATTTATCTTTTTCATTTTTACAATATGATCAATTTTTTTCTGATGCAGTTTGGATTTAAGATCTGAGATGTCTTTCTGAATTGCTTTTGCTTTTTTCGCATCAGGTTCTTTCTTTGCAAGCACGCTTGTTAACTCGGTTTCCTTTTCGTATATTTTTTGTCTTAGATCTTCCGTGGCATTAAAAAAAGTTTTTCGCTGTTCATGAATCTTCTGAATTTGCTCTTTGCTTAACTTGTTCATATAGCAGTTGTTTCCGCAGAACCTGTTTTGCCCTTGCCCCTGATTTATATATCCTTCAGGTGGACATCCGGCACCTCGCAGAGCAAAAACATTTGTCCCAAATCCAAGAACTGCAACTAATGTCAAAACAATAAAAGTTTTATTCAAATAACCTGGTTTCATTTTATACCTCCTTTTTTAAAATTGATATTATAAATTAACTTGTATATATTCAAGAGAAAAAGCTAATTAAAAAAGTATACAGCCATGCAGAAAGTTAAATCTGATAATAAAAAATGTTTTTTGCTTGCCGAGAAGATTGAGCGGATTTTCAGGGATGGTTTTGTTTTAAGTGATGACGTTATGCACTATATTGATTCTACTTTTTCAAACCCTTCTATAAATGAACTTGAAGAAATTATTTATGACGAGCACAATTGTGAAAGGGATCCATTAATTGAGCTGATATTTTTTCCAGATGAACCGGCCCAAATTAAGCTCGAAGAATTTCTTGAAAGCAAAGATTTTAAAAAAGAAGATGAAGAAAAAGTAATAAATTATATTTTAAATAAAAAACTAGTAACAACAATACATTTCCCGGAGAACAAAGGTTCAATAAAGTTTATTGTTCCGGAATTATCTGCGCTGCAATTTGTTTCCCGTCTTAATATTTCAAAAAAACTGAACAAAAAGCTTCTTAAAGCAATAAATAAATTTGTTTCCGATAAGTGTAGAACCTCTGTTAAGGTCAAACTGCGAAACGCCATGACAGTACTTTCTGAAAACAAGATTAAATTTTTGAGTTCTTTCTTTGAAAAATTAAAAGTTGAAGAAAATTATTTTTTTAAGTGCCTGGACTTCATGCTGGACTTTTTTGACGGAATTAAAGATGACAAAAATATATTGCAGTCCCTTTTAGACAAAAAGGAATTATATTTTCAAGACCTTCAAAAAGCAGTGAAGTTTGAAGAACTGCTGAATAAAAACAACATGGAGGAATTGATATCTCGTGGAGTAAGAATTCCGCATGTCCATAAAGAGGAAATAATGCATAAGATAGTAATAATAGACACAATCATTCTTGCGCTTTATAGAAAACAGTATTCCTCACCACTTGAGAGGTAGACAACTTGCTTTGGTTCATCCTTGCCATTGCGACAGCACTTTGTGTAGCCACCGGCGATGCTTTGACAAAGAAGTTTTTCGGCCGATTTTCGCCTTATGATATGGCAATTGCCTCTTCTATTTATAGCCTTCCATTTTTAATTGTATATATTTTCTTTATCCCCATTCCACAACTAGACACTGTTTTCTGGTGGATTGCATGCATATTAATTCCTTTGGATACTTTTGCTTTCTATCTCTACATGAAGGCTATAAAGCTTTCTCCTCTTTCTCTTTCAATTCCGTTTTTGTCATTTACACCGGTTTTTATGATATTAACGGGTTTTATTGTTCTTGAAGAAGTGCCGAACAGTTGGGGAATTATAGGTATTGGTTTTGTTGTGGCCGGCAGTTATTTATTAAATGTCACACAGGTAAAATATGGCTATTTTGCTCCATTTAGGGCTATTCTCAAGGAGCCAGGTTCTATTCTGATGCTGGTTGTTGCATTTATATATTCTTTTTTAGCTGTTTTGGGGAAAAAGGCAATCCAGCATTCTTCTCCGCTTTTTTTCGGTTTTTTTTTCCTGGCGGCTCTTGATATAACAACCTTGATCTTCTTCCCCTTCCTTGAAAAGATTAGGTGGAGAGATATACTTAAGGTTCCTGTAAAAGGATTGAGCGTTGGTTTAATGCTCTTTCTGCATGCATTATTTCATTGCCTTGCCATAAACATGATTGAGGCGGTTTATATGATAGCTGTAAAGCGTATGAGTATTCTTTTTAGCGTTGTATATGGCTGGATCTTATTCAAAGAATCAGATATTAGCGCAAGGATGCTTGGGGCGTTATTTATGTTTGCGGGGGTGGTATTCATTATATTGTTAGGCTGAAGTCCGAAGGCTGAAGCTCCCTAACAGCCTTCCAGCTTCAGTCTATCCACCTGAGTAGTTAGGAACGGGGACGAAATAACTTCCCCAACTATGCATCACAGCTTCAGGCCACCTTTGCCCGATCTCAAATCACAAAAATATCAAAATAGCCTGCTATTCTATCAACTTTTGTGATTCGAGATCGAACAAATTTGACCCAAATCTATGCGCCTACTTGGGGAAGTTATTTCGTCCCCGTTCCTTACCTTGAATTAAGATAATCTGTATAGGTATTATAATCTTCGGATGAAAAAAGTATGAATATTACTTTTTTTAACGATGTGTTGGATGCCAGAAAATTACATGTGGTATCTATTGCGATTTTACAGGCTTCTTTTATTGGATACCCGTATACACCGCAGCTAATCGCTGGAAAAGCAACAGAGGTCAGATTGTGATCAGATGCGAGCTTAAGACTGTTAAGATAGCACTGGGTTAATAGCCGGCTGTCCTGTGGCTTGCCGCTATAGACCGGCCCAACCGTGTGAATTACATATCCGGCAGGCAGGTTATAGCCACGGGTTATCCTTGCTTCGCCTGTCGGGCATCCTCCTATGGAGCGACACTCGGTCAAAAGTTCAGGACCGGCTGCCCTGTGGATAGCACCGTCCACTCCGCCGCCGCCAAGAAGCGACCTGTTTGCAGCATTAACAATCGCATCCACTTCAAGCTTTGTAATATTTCCCTGCCTTATTTCAATACTTTCAAAAATTTTTTTATCCATGATGCCTTTGTTACTTAAACAAAATAAATATTGAAGATAATCAAAGCGAGCTATAAAATTTTTGAAAAATTAAAGATCATAGAGTGCATCGTCCCTTAATGGCCTGATGTATTTGGCTTTTGCAGCCTTTCCTTTTTTATCCGGCATCAAAAACGGTTCTTCGCTTTCAAGAATATCACCCATTTCAGCCTCAATTTTTTCGGGATCTTCTCCTTTTTCCATGCGGCTTAATGCTTCTTCCATGCCCCGGCCGAGTTCAATTCCTGTCATATTTGTAAGCTTGCGCATAAGGTTTGCGGCCTGCCGCGGA
>JAJSZW010000199.1:0-2086 GCA_030262895.1 Deltaproteobacteria bacterium
AGGGCTTCATGCAAAAAATGGGTTAGAATAGTTGTCGGTTCACAACGAATCCGTATTTAACAGGATCATTCGGGTCCACTACGAACTGCTGAATTCCGGTGATGTAAGCTTCTCCAGTAACGACTGGATCCACCGCGATGAAATCACCCACTTGGACTTCTCTGACGAGTTTTCCCCTGAAGCGGGTTCCGATGATACTCTCGGTGGTGAATTCAATACCCAGCGGAAGTTCGCCTCTCCCATAAAGGGTGGCCATGGTGGCTGAGGTCCCTGTGACGCATGGACAACGATCCATCTGACCGGTTTCCAAAGATCACCACGCTCTTTGAAAAGGGACTGGACGGTTCAGGTTTATCATAAATCTCGGTCAGTTCGACAGTGGTGATGTGTTGTTGCGTGGGATGCTTTATTTTGAGCTTTTCATTGACAGCCTTTTTTACCATCATTCCCAATCGGATCAGTTTTGAAATATTGTCGGGATGAACCGAAACCCTCAAGTCCCTTGCCCGGATCACGGCGAAGAAATTCCCCCCGAATGACACATCCAAGGTGATTTTTCCAACATCGGGAAGATCGAGTTCTACATCCCTCGCATACAGGAAAGAGGAGACATTGGCCACTGACACATCAACCACCTGGTTTCCCTCGACTCTGGCATAACTTTTGATCAATCCGGCGGGTGTATCGAATACAACAGTGGTTTCCGGTTCTGTCGCCGGAATCATGCCGATCTCAATAAGAGCCGTGGTGACACTAATGATTCCATGACCACACATATCGATATAACCAGCATTATCCATGAACAGAACACCATACTGGCCTCGGTCTGTGGTTGGCGGCGTAATGACAACCCCGAACATATCACTGTGTCCTCTGGGTTCCTGCATGAGGAGAGTTCGAATATGGTCGAGGTGTTGCATCATGTAGCACTTCTTTTCAGCCATTGTGGCCCCCGGGATAGGCGGCAGACCGCTCAGAACGATCCGGGTGGGTTCTCCCGCTGTATGGGCGTCAATGGCTGAAATGATATGGGCAAACCTCGCCATGTGCTAATCCTCCCTTAATTTCCAAGCTCGCCAACCGGCGATTCTGAATCCAATGTACCTCCCAGTTCAACTTTTCTGTATGAAAAGCTGTGATCACTATTCTTCCTAATAACTTTTCCTTATCTCACTAATTTCGGATACATATAACCAAGACAAAAACTTAATACATTAAACATGAGCTATAGACTTTCAGATAATTAATTTCACAAGGCCGGAAGGAGGAAGGCGTATTAGTTATACGTCGACGACTGATAACACAGTGAAATTATTTATCTGAAAGTCTATACGTATTCATATGGAAGTGAAACAATTTCTCCTGGAGTTTCTATTGATACCAAATTTTTTAACGAGTCTTTTACTATAGCCCTTTGCATTTCCTTATTGTTAGGCTCTCCCGCGTTTGCACCCATTGGAACCAAGGGAGCAACTGCTCTTGGAGCACCATTTTGTCTTACTACCAGAGGAAGAGCCGCTATTATTATTGTGGATATTCCGGCTTCCTCGATCGCTCTCTGCACTATGACCGCAGAGCGGTGGCAAGTACCTCATCCAGCAGTCATTAAAACCGCATCAACATTTTGTTCTACCAATTCCCCAGCAATTTCAGGACCTGTGATTTCTGTAAAAGCTGCTATATTCCCACCACCACCCATGAATCCAATATGAGTTAATGCAACACCTTTTATGAATCCCTCTCTTGCTAATTCTTTTATTCTATCTATGGGAAACATACAGTTAATGTCCTTGTTCACATCAGTATTATCATATCCCCCATGTGATACCATCAAGTCATCACTCTTGGCGTCTCCGGGAATTCTTCTATAACTGCTATCCCCAGCTAACCTGAACGTTTTGTCTGATTTCAAATGAACACCGCCAGCTGTTACTAAAGCTACCACCATTTCATTTAAGGATTTACTTACACGAGTCCAGAATACTGGCGGAACAGTAGGGATGAATATTTCAGACTGCAACCCTCTTACAACCGTAAAACTCATGTTTTTAGCTCCTTTTCAACTAACTATAGACCTGGAACTTAT
>JAJSZW010000199.1:2096-3688 GCA_030262895.1 Deltaproteobacteria bacterium
CACATCAGTATGCAAAAACAATTCGTAAAAAGCTGCGGGAGCCGGCTGGTCTTGCGGTAGTACACTATAGACCTGGAACTTATGCAACCAATTGAAAGAAGGGGCCTTTTTAAGGAGTTCTCATTGTACGGACGCATTCACACGTTTCCCTTCTTCTTGGCAGAGAAGTTTCATTTGGTGCCAATTCTATTTTTCTTCCCGTAGATTCTTCTATCACTTTTATGTTGTTTAGTTTAACATTTGGATTCCATTTTGTTTCAGCCTCTTTAATTTTCTCTCCATGAATTTTAGCCTTTAGCATAGCCACAGCTCTTATTGCGTCTTCAGGGACAAGGCAGTTATTTTCGAGTATCCCATCTTCGATACCTTCAGCAGATTTGTTAAGTTCAATCATTGCATCCATATATTTGTTGCCAACAATCAACTGCCCTTGAAAACCCGAATATGTCATTCCAACTACCGGAATTCCCCTCTTGCCAATCTGCTCAATATGACTAGCAAAGTCAATATGATTATTACCAAATCCTTCTGTGGCTATGATAGCGCCATCAAGGTCCATGGCCTCTATGGTCATACCTAATATTTTGGATACATAAAACTTTTCGGAATTAACCTGTGGCGAACCGACTAATATAACTGCACACAGGTCTAATTCTTCATCACCCATGATGTTGATAACTAATGGTTCTCTCCAGTAATGTCTTGATGTTTCTTTAGATGCAGGTCCAACACAAGTTAAAGCATGTATACATCCATCTAATACTTGAAGGGGCGAGACTACTATCGGAACGTTGCCGAGATCAACGGTGGATTTTGCGCCTACTATACCAACTGGCTCAATGGGCATGATAAGGTTTTCATGCATTGCTCCTTGACCCATTATTTCTTTGATTATAGCCACCTTTTTCTTACCAGGATGTCGTGTTTGAAGAAACTCTTCCGTATTCGCAAGCAGATTTTCATCAAGTTTTTTGAGTGCTTCTCGTATTTCTTGAGTGATCATATCGGTTGCTCTATGAGCAGACATGGGTCCCGGTCTCTCCATATTTGTATGAGCTTTGATTGTAACGTTTGTTTTAATAAGCAACTCACCCTTTTCCGGGGAACCTGGTCTTCCCCACATAATATTACTATCCATTGTACCTTCGGAAGAACCGAATTCCCCAATTTGAACTCCAAGCTCATCAGTTCCTGTCACTATCATAAGAACGCCGTCTAATACTCTGGTTATACCATCACCTATTTCACCTTGTTCCTTAACAGCTATAGGCTGAACATCTATTATTGTTTCACTATATTCACTATATCTATCAGGAGTTATAATATCTAGTTTCATGTCTTTAACTAGATCCTCACTTTCAATGGCATCTTTGCAAAGATCTTGTCTTATATAAAGCGTAGTACCTTTTATTTCAGTTTCTGCGCCCATTTCAACTTTTTCTATTTTGAAATATTTTCTAACCAACCTTCTTATGACTTTTTCTTTATGAGACTGTTCTGCGCCCTTAACTCCAAAAGATTTTTCGGAAACCACCATTTTTCTTCCATGTTGTCTATTATAGATTTGTTCAATTTTTCTAAGACGGTATTGA
>JAJSZW010000200.1 GCA_030262895.1 Deltaproteobacteria bacterium
AATCAAAGTATTCGGATTCTAATGGCCGGATATTAGTTATCTTTAAAAAATCCTTATCTTTGCGAAGAAGGAGCGCTCCTGCCTCGATTGCTATCTGGGCAATACAACAATCTATAGAACTGTTTATGTTTACACCTTTTCGTCTTAGCTCAAAGTATATTCTTGCCGCTTCGGCCCAAGTATCTTCTGAAGCTTCAAGATAGTACTGTGTTGACCCTATAGACTTTCAGATAATTAATTTCACAAGGCCAGAAGCTCTTCCTCATCTCTGATAAACCCTTTTTCATAGAAAACATCACCCTGATGCAGCCGTTTTAGGAAATCCTTCAGGGGCAGAATGTCTATGCCGTCAAAATGATATGCTCTTTTGCCCAATATTTGCGTCAGGCTCAAATTTTAATCCTCGAAATACTCAATGTATTCCTGTGGTTAAAATTTTTGCCTTTCTTGATCTTGAACAAAATTGAACATTTTGAAAATGCCTCAACGGTTTGCCGATTTCAACTCATGTTCGATGCGCTCAGCCAAAAACATTTTCATTAGCGATTGATATGGGATGTCACGTTTATTGGCCAACGCCTTGAGTTCTTCAAGCATCAATTCAGGTAAGCGCAAGGAAATTTTTTTGAGGGAAGGCTTGAGGTTCGGAAGAACAGTTCTCCTGGCTTTTTCCCAATCAACATATTCGGTTGAATCGGCAGTTGCCCAAAAATTACGTTCTTTATCCTCAGATTTGAATTTTGGAATCTTTTTTTTTCATAAGCTTTCATAAACTTTTCTTTTTGATTCATACAAGAAAGGGGTGAATAGTTTCAAACTGATAATGAACAATTGCTATCTTTATTAGATGCGGAACATGAATCTCATCATTTTTCTGGCAGAGATCACTCGTTGGATATTAAACAGAAAACCGGATAACCCCTTTAAGGCTATCGTGCCAGACGTTTTGAAGTTCAGCTACTTTGCCAATATCCCAAATTTAAAGTTATTACAGATATCATAAAGAGTGGTTACTAAGTCAAGAAAATCCGGATTAGGGCTTAACCTGTTTTTGATGGCTTCGTAAAAAATCAAATAACTTATTATCCATATCATCCCTGATTCCAAAACGAGTGAGCGCAAAATCGTATTTTACCGGATCATCAGGGACTATTTTTTTAAAACCGGATGTTATTTCAAGAGCAGCCGCCATGTTTGCCTGTTTTCTTTTTGTGAGATTCAAGGCCAGGCTTATTCTGTGCATGTGTGTATCAAGGGGGATTATGAGCTTGGATAACGGTATGCCATTCCATCCACCTGGATCGACTCTGTCTTTTCTTGCCATCCACCTTAAAAACAGATTCATTCTTTTGCATGCGCTCCCTTTTTCTGGCAGGGCAACAAGATGCCCCGGTTTATTTTGTCCTGTAATAAGCTGTCTGGAAAAATAGGTCATTGCAGGAATAACATTTTCATTATCTGCTGAAAAACCGGTTAAAAAACATTCATAAAGGGAGCCAAATCCGGCGATCACATTTTTAATCCCGGCAAGGAAAGCGGCAAGATGATCCTGGGAGGCAAACCTGTGCGCGCCGCAATTCTATTCCGACCCTCTGTACATCCAATTTCTATATTACCATCATCGGCAGAAGCTTCATTCGTTCCATATTGCGAGTTGTTGAGGATGGTTCCAATACTTTTTAAATCCCAACTATCGGGAAGACTTTCTTTTTTAATCGTTGATAATAAACTCATTCCACATCCTCCAATCTGCGATCATCTGCGTAATCTGCGGATAACCCTTTTCCTTTGATCATCTTCTTTTCAGCAGACCTCGCGCTTGCCCTCGGTTTGAACTATCCGGAATTTCCGGATAGTTGCATCCGGAGAGACCTCCCCCTGCTCATAAATGCTCTTAAGATGCTCATTAATAGTTCGAACATCAACATTGAACAGGGCTGACATCAGTTTCTGAGACAACCAGATCGTTTCATCTTTATAACGAGTCTCAATACTTTGTTCACCGCTTTTGCCTGTGAAAATCAGGAACTCAGCCGTACTGTTACGTATAAGTGTATTCTTTTGCCTGGGTTTATCAGTCATTCCCCATCCTCCATCCTGTTCGGCAATTCACGTTCCTCAATCATCTTCTTTTCAGCAGACTTTACCCGCCGTTCCAGCTTTCGTTTGGCTCCTGAACCGATTTCGACCATACCGAGGAATTCCTCGAAATGGTCTGAAACCTCATGCCCACTCTTTTTTGCATGCCTCTTTTGCTCTCTCAACAACCGGGAGGAAATGCCTGTATTCGGAATAGTCCAAAATTTTGGACAATTTTCTGGATGTCCAGAACTCTCTCCCTTCAGAATCGGTTTCCTTTATGCTGTCAAAAGTCTGGTAGTGTTTTTTTTCTATATCTTTTCCATTCATCGCCGGATCTCCTTAAGCTTTTTGGTCATCTTAACCCGAACTTTCTTCAGCTCTTTTTCCAGTTCGTCTATCTCTATCTGGACGGCATCGATATCAATTTCCTCTTCCTCTTCCTCTTCAAACGTATCTACATAGCGGGGTATATTGAGATTGAAGCCATTTCCCTTGATTTTCTCGAACCCGGCTACATGGGCATACTTTTCCACTTCTTCACGTGACTTGCAGGTCGCCATGATTTTACGCGTTACTATTACAGCGGTACGCCCATGATTTTACGTTTCTCATTTTATTTTTGGTCTTTTACGGAGATAGCAGACAAAAAAGTCAGGTATCACATCTTGATCAGCGCATTAAGGGCTCGGCAAAAAAGACCACTATTGCTTAAGCGAACACAGTAAAAACCCCCCTTTCCTAAATGGGGGTTTGGGGTTATGATTTAGTTATTTGAAAGTCAAATAACTCATTATCCATATCATCCCTGATTCCAAAGCGAGTGAGCGCAAAATCGTATTTTACCGGATCATCAGGGACTATTTTTTTAAAACCGGATGTTATTTCAAGGGCAGTCGCCATGTTCGCCTGTTTTCGTTTTGTGAGATTCAAGGCCAGGCTTATTCTGTGCATGTGTGTATCAAGGGGGATTATGAGTTTGGATAACGGTATGCCATTCCATCCACCTGGATCGACTCTGTCTTTTCTTGCCATCCACCTTAAAAACAGATTCATTCTTTTGCATGCGCTCCCTTTTTCAGGCAGGGCAACAAGATGCCCCGGTTTATCTTGTCCTGCAATAAGCTGTCTGGAAAAATAGGTCATTGCAGGAATAACATTTTCATTATCTGCTGAAAAACCGGCTAAAAAACATTCATGAAGGGAGCCAAATCCGGCGATCACATTTTTAATCCCGACAAGGAAAGCGGCAAGATAATCCTGGGAGGCAAACCTGTGTGTAAAACCTGCAAATGCCCTGTTAATCGATGTATGAGTTGAATTTTTTAAAAACAGGTAAGGGGATGGATTCATCTTATCGAGTACAAATGCAACGCTCTTTAAAATTTGTGCAACCCTGCCGTATGCAAGTGAAGATGCGATAAGGCCTGCTACCTCCCGGTCTTTAATCTCTTTGTATGAATACAGAAATTCAAGGGGGTCAGGATGAACATACCTGCGCCTGTTATATTGATTGTAAAGGATGTCTAATCTTTGTTTAAGCCTTTCAAGGCGCATATTGATTTTTTTCAAAGGGCTAAAATGCTACTTTGGGCACCGCTTTT
>JAJSZW010000201.1 GCA_030262895.1 Deltaproteobacteria bacterium
TCAGGTAAAGTCCAGACCCAGCCTGATGGAGGCGAAGGGTAGCCAATGGCAAGGGGATTGTCGCGAGGCAATTTCTGAAGGAGGCTGGAGGCAAAAGCGTGTGCGATAAGGGGTCAAGTCTACGTTTGACCCATGAGCAATCTATTTTCTCTTATTTCAATATTTCTTCTGATTTTTTATCTTTATTCTTAAACTTCTATGCCCCCTTGAATTTTGACTAATTAACAACAAGGGTCAAACATAGACTTGACCCCATTCTTTGTGACCCCATTCTTTGGGACCCCATTCTTTGTATTTCTTTACTTTGTGATTTTTGTAGAAACCCTCATGGTTTTTCTACGGATTCCGTAACGCTTTTTTGCCTCAAACAGCCATTGCAACCATCGGCATCGATCTTTGGCAAATTTAAGCAGAAATTCTTTTTTATGACTGCGATGTGTAATATGCCAAACGTGACCTGGAAGGAAATGCAGTTTTGCTCTTGCCATCTGCCAGTGTTCTCCTCTTAAAAGTGTACTTTTGGCCCTAAAAATGGCCATTTAAGGCCTTATTTAACGCAAAATTTTAACGTTTTATATATTATCTCAATATGTTGCTGTGGCCCGACCCCATATGCCCAAATACTCGTTCAAGATAAGGCACTTGACCCTTACGCCACGCCTCATAATTTTTCTTTGAAAGATTACCCATCTCAATTAGAATATCCATGGAAGCAACAATGTCTCCGATAGCTAAAACTCTTTCTACCGCCCTCACAACACGTGAATAATATTTATCTTTTCGATATGTATTAACGGTAACCTTTTTCATGCTCAATTCGAACGTAACTCTTCGATTATAATCCGGACATCGCCAATTATGCCCACCTGCTACATTCCTTCTTCAAAAATGAATTCATTTCCTTAATTTCTGTGTTGTTCTTGCTCCGTTTTTTCCACTCGTTTAAAAGGTAGCCAAAGCATTCCCCAGGAACATCAATAGCCCAGTCTTTAAATTCTGATTTCGATTCATGGGCATATTTATATATTCCTTTCAACACTCCCATACAGTAGAGTTTTGCCTCTTTTTGCATATTTAGTTCACAGAGCCGAATCACTTCATTGTTGAATGAGTCTAATTCCTCTTCCATCATTTCAACTGCCATATCTTCAGGTGAAGTGTAACCATTAGAAGTTGAGCCGGATCTGTCCCATAAATCATGCACATCAATCCCATCTAAAGCGAAAAATACCTCTTCACAAATATCATCAATGTCTACATCCCTGATAATATTGTCTGTAATTTCTATGATTTTCTGCTCAATAGTTTTGTCAACTTTAGCCAGTTGTTTTAAGACCTATAGAGCTTCATCGGGAGATATTTTATCAAGTAGATTCTTCATGATGTTTTTAGCCCGAACGCTGCGAATCACGTGCAAAATCTGGTCATGTAAGTCCGCGCGGCTTTTTGCGTCGGCTGAATTAGCCTTGTTCGGCAATCAGTGCCGATGTTGTTTGTTGGAACGAGAAATTAAATAAATCTGTCCACTTTTATCTGTTTACTACGCCTTATGCGGCTTTTACTTTTTCAATTAATTGCTTAGTGAATGGCTCTGTCCGGATATTGTCTCGGTGGAGATTATCACCTGCTACATTTTTTAAAATTTCGACCGACTGTTTGAATAAATCTTTGTATTTCTCCTCGTCCCAGAGAATCTTGGAAAGATCTTCACAGTAGCGTTGCATTTCCATGGAATTGAAATAACGGGGCATTGGTGAGTCAGATGCCAGATACCTAAAACACATCAGTAGATGGTATCTAGCTGCTTTTAATTCCCTTTCAATTATTTGAGCCCTAAATAAATATTCAAGTCTGTAATGCGTAAATGCTGCAACATAATAAGGCTCAAGCTTATGGTCAGTGTTAAATATGTCAGTTCCAATTGATTTTAATAATGCTTTGTAATTCCTTGTTGTCCTGTGTGGTAAATCGAGAAAAACAGAAGCGAAGGCACGAACTAAAGCAGTCATGTTAATAACACGAACCTTCTCTATACCATCAACACTATTGTATTGACGAGAACGTCTCTCGTAGTAAAGCCGTTTTTGAGTATCGAATGATGGAAAGAAATCTTCTAATTTTTTGGGGAAATCTGTTAATGCAACGAGTTGGTCATCACTAACCTGTGTTTGCCTATTCGTAGCTTTAATGATGGCATTTTTTATTTCTTGATTGTCGGTGGCTATCAATCTGACAGGGATACGAACGCCATCTTTGAGATTATCTTTTGACTCGAAAAGTACATAGCTGGTTTGGCATCCATTGACTACCTGGTAATCCTCAAGTAAAAATTTGTTTCCAGTAGGATTAATGCTTCTGGCCACAATAGTGGCACCGTTGTTGAAAATTGGGAAATATTCCTGCTGTTTAACATCCAAAAGAGTTTCTCTGATTTCTTTATTAACTGGATTCCATTCTTGCCAATGTCTAACATTGTCATAAAAGAGTGAGTGGATTATCTCCTCATCACTGTTTTGAATAAGCTTTAGGTACTCACTTACTGATAGAACTCCAATGTATGCCTGCTGCACTCCTGTGATTTCAGGTAGCACTGTACGCTCAGGAAAAAGTATTTCACATGAAATCGAGTTCTTTGAATCTCTGTAAAATGTCTGAATATTTGCGGCGTCAATGCATTTAAAACTAACGTTTCTTAGAATTCCTAAGTTGTTAAGGTCGCTCTCGACAGACTGGCTGCGAACTGTCAGGCTCTGATCATTAACCCACTTGCCGGTAGTTACATAATAGAGGTGACAACTTGGGTTTCCGCGTTTAAATTTACTGCTACGGTTATAGATCTCATTAAGGACACGCCCCTTCTGTTTAACATCATCATTTCGAGGTAAAGCAGGATTTTCATTAAAAAAATCAACTACTCCAAATCCGAACTGTCCGATTTTCGATGAGTCAAATGAGCTAGATGTTTCTGCCTGCACAAAGACAATAGTTACGTCCAAATAACCATTCGTTTCACAAAGATCTTCCACCTCTTCGGGTTCCGTCACAAGACTACCATTAACGATTATTGAGATACCATCTATGCCGGTGTCCCCTCCATCACCAACGCATATTTCCTCTGTGGAAAATGAATCAGTGAAATGTCGAGATGTTAGTAGGTAGCACGAAAAATGCTCAAATTGTTGTGATTCCGGCAAGTTATTAAGCCCATTTCCATCAACAAACTCTTTAAGAAGAGATTTAGTTATACGATCCATTGTAAATTTTATCCTTTATTAACGCCCAGGATGAGGAGCGCGCTGTTTGCGTCTGTCTCAATCCGTTTGATGTCATAGCGGTCGCGTTTGCACGGCATTTATTTTTTGGCGCGCTACTCATCCTGGGCGATGTCCCTGAGGTACGAGGGGACATCAAGTCATTCTATTGTTCTGTATATCTCAATAGTATTGAAAATTTATTCACATCCTTACGCAGTAATCAACTCATTGTCATTTTTTCGTAAGTTGAAGTTTTGACGACTACTCCGGCAACATTTTTCTTGTATCTCAGAAATATTTTCTTAACAAGTTTTTTGTGTTATTTTACTAAATACTTCCGGATATCATTCCATATGGAAAGATATAAAATTTCTGGAGATCTTCATCATGCTTAATATTCCGTCAT
>JAJSZW010000202.1 GCA_030262895.1 Deltaproteobacteria bacterium
CGATGCACACTGTGCGGCGGGTGTATTGAAATGTGCCCTCTGGTTTTCAGACTGAACGATGTTGGTTTTATAGAAGTCACCGAACTTTCAGACTATCCAATACCATGTATTGAAGAGGCCATAAAATACTGCCCCGATGATTGTATATCCTGGGAAGAGGGTTAGGGCTCACTCAAAGAAGCGATGAACTCATGAAATGGCGGATGACCCCGTCCCCCACATAAGAATCAAGACCCCGTTGCTTTTCAAAAGTAATACCTATTGCTCAAATGAAAAGGGGTTTAGAAACTGCCGTCTCCAAAGAAGTTTCTTATCCACTTCATTTAGCTCAGCTTCTTCACAGACGGCGTCCCAATGCTGTTCGATTGCAGCAGTCAGGTTACCGAATGTTTCGCGGGCTTCTTCCTCAGAAAGAAGGAAGTTGTGCGCGGTCTCAAGGCACGTTTTGAGTTGGCTCATATTATTGTCGCCAGATATGAGCATGGCCTGTGAAGCCTCATTGCCTGTGCGGCCTTGCGGACAAATGTCATAAGCAGATGTCAGGGTCAATGCTTTACCGTCCCAAAACGCCGCATGATTCCGCGCATGATCGTCGGTATTGCCACACAGAATATTGAAGACGAGCCGAGAGAACAGCTCTTTCAGCGTATGCTTCGGATCGGTAAAACAGTGGCGGATAATTTCGGATAACGTTTCATAGCTGGCGTACCGCGCCATCATGTCATCTAAGCGAAATAGAGTTAGAGCTGAGACCATGGCCTTTCGTGCCCACTTGTCACCTTTTGGCACGCGGTCAAAGCGCTCAATCAATAGTACGTCTTTGTTAGCCGCTTTGGCCAGTTTTACTGGCGCAGCATTCAACCCGGCCAATTCAGCCAACCGCATGGCGATAAATTCAGCTTTAACGACGCTGTACAGATCGGTGCTGGATGAAAACTTGGCCACGTATTTTTTGCCTTGGTCTTGAATTAAGGCTTTAGGACGAGCGCCGCCAATAGAGCTGCCATGGAACATGGCCTGATCCAACTCCGGTGTAAGGGGAACGCCTTTTTCGACCCGTTCTGCAGATTCAATCAATTCTTCCATACTGACATTATTTGCGGTACGCGGTACATATTCTGTAGGGGAGTGCTGAAAATCAAGCGCACCGATCCGGTCCGAGCCAGACTCCAGCAGGTAGGTCAGTTCATCTATCTCGGCAGTATCAGTTTCGGCGCCTTTAAGCCCTAACTTTTTGTTGATAATCACACGCCGGCCCCACGCATCAGGCGCGGCATCCCTGATACAGCCGGGCATGGTCAAGCCATCGGGCAAGGGAAGCACCCCATCCTTTAGCGGCAATTCGGGTTCGTAAATTGAAATCGCAGGTTTGCTGTTACCGATACGATCCAGGTAGCTTTTACCATAGTTGAACAGGATATTGCCGTTATCAGCTTCAAGCCGCCCGGCTACGACAGGCTCGGTTTCGCCCGGCAGCCATATCCAGACAAAGGCTTCTTTTTCTGTCTTAGAAGTCATCGTGCACCGCTTTGGATTTCTTGCGAACAGATTTTGGTAGGAGCGCCAGCTTTTCCTTGGTTTGACGCAGGTATTTCGTCAGCGCGCTTTCATCGGTATCAAACAGCTTGACACCAACAATGGTTGCCACTTCGAACACGGCTCCGATTTCACATTTGAGATTGCCTTTTTCGATGCGTTGCAGCAGTCCTCTAGAAATACCAGCGCGATCGGCCAATTCCTGAACAGTGAACTTGCGCTCATTACGCGCTTCGCGGATCAACGCTCCGAGCAAGGCAGCCGCATCGCGGCTATAGCGTGAGTAGGTGCGTGTGATGGACTTTGGCATCATTTTTCCTTTGGTTCGCATATAGACCATAAGATAGCTTGATGATCTTTCTGTGAACCACAGATAATGAATTTTCATCAGCTTGTCAAGATAAAATTGGTCCGCTTGTAGACCATATGGTGCTCTTATGAGCTATATGAAGACCATTTTTTAACAATTTTTGAATACAGTTTACAAAAAGCTATCTGATAATTTCAAGGGCGAACCCGGTTAAATACTACCTTCCAAAAGCGGCACGGCTTTGCCCAGTCCAGCTCAAGCGCCTGGTTATAGAAAAAATGTACTTGTCGCCAACTATTATCGGAGTGGGGACATCCTTAAGTAATTAAATATCGATATGCTAAAACAAAGATATTTAACAATTTAAGGACATCCCCCCATTCCCCCACTTATCCATTGGCTTTCCTTACGGATCGCTTTCCATACTGAAATGGAGACAATTGGGCTTACCATGTTCCACTGATTGTACACGATGGGTTAGTGTCTGCCTGTCCGCCGGGGGAATCATAGTCCGCATGAAGTAACATACGAGTACTCCAATCATACCCCTTACCATTTTGGTTCAGGCCTGACAGCATCTTTGGCCTGTGCACCGTCACGACGTTTATCAGCAGTTTACATATGTTACACATACCATCATTCTTAGCTCCCGTCCGGCTTGATGCTGCCAGAGTTGAGATCCTTTCACAATTTTCTCTTCCAATCCTTGAGATTGAGGACTACATTGTTCTCCGGGCTTCACACAAAGCCGTTACCAGCAATGCATGCCGGGATAAAAAAACTGCCAGCGGAATGGCAGGCTGATTCGAAGATCAGCAATATAATCAGCGACTTCATGTCGCAACGTATGCTGCGTGGTGTGGGAGGGGCGGCCTGTGAGGGTCGCTCCTATCCCGATCGGCTCTTCTCGGTTTTTCGATAATTTTTAGAACTATGCGCTAATTGCCTGGAAGTCCAAGTGTTAGTCCCCCCAATAACCTTTTCCTTGGTATAATCAAGAAAATTTATAAAAAACTAAATAGAATAATCAAGGTTTGACCCCAGATACCCAAAGTTGACAAATTGATCAAGCAAGACTTACTTCCACCTGAACTTTTGAGAGAATTTTCGGGTATTGAACCGGAGTATTTATTGGAAGCCGCAAAATATTTGAAACATATGAATATTCAACTACTTAAACTCATATCTTGGTCCTCTCGACCAACATATGACAATATTTTAGCAAGTTCCCAGATAATTTGGGATCAGCTAAATGGTGCAGCTGCTGCAAGAAGAAGCGCGGTGTATAACGCCAAGATGATGACTTATTGGATCTGGGAACTATACAAAAACAGAAGTGTTTCTAAATTTAGAAAAAAAATGATTAACAGCCAAATTGATAGAGATACAAACGCGGATGATGCAGTTGAAAATGTCCTTTCTTTTCTTAGAGGCTGGGCGTCATTTAATTATCCAAAGTATTTAAAGGCGTTAGGCGGAATAGCAAATTATATCTTAAACAAAAGGGGCCTTACTGGGTGCGATTATACACCGTTTGCGGTATCCATTGAACACCTCTTTCAACCTGATTCATTTTCCTCACTTGAAGAATATGGGCTCCCGTTTGAAATTTCACAAAAACTCCTTGAACACAGCTTGTTTGATAAGCGAGATGAACTCGACGATGTAGTGGCATCTTTAAGGAGACAGGAATTAAGTGGTTTTGCAGATGGAATATTTGAAAAACGTGTAATTGAAGATTTTCAGCAAGGTATTGGCGCAAGAATTATAGTGAAAGAGACTAACAAATAAATCCTCG
>JAJSZW010000203.1 GCA_030262895.1 Deltaproteobacteria bacterium
GTCACCTGAAGGTTTTGAAAGTCCTGAATATGGCAATGGTAATTTTGGGGATATTAAATTAGACAGTTTGCAGGATATACTGAAGACTATAAATAAACAGGTTAAAAATCGACTGGTTGTTATGGGTGAATGTATTGATAAATCCTGCTATGAGGTGTGTGGTGCCGGAAATGTTCGCTGCTCCGTTTATAAAAACCGCTGAAGGGGGAGAATATGAAAAAAGTTCTTAAAAGAAAGACTGTAATACATCGTGTTTCTACTGCTGTTTGTATTATTTCAATTATAATATTGAGCCTCTTCTGTTATGGCTGTGGATCTCAAGAAAACAATGAAAATAAAAAAAATACTGAAATAGTTACGGATTGGACATTAAATGATTCGATTGCGTCGAATCCAACAGGGTTCGATCCAATTCAAATAGTCGATGCTACAACATTAAATATCCTTTCCAATTGTTATGAGGGCCTGGTGATTTATGATTTACAAGGCAATATTGTACCGGGATTAGCTAAAAAATGGAATGTCAGTGAGAATAGATTGGAGTGGACGTTTTATTTGAAACCGAATGTTAAATTTCACCCCCTGGATGATATTAATGGTTTTAAACATTCCGGAATAGTCTCTGCTGTAGATGTTGTTTATTCATTGAAAAGAGCCATAACATCGCCGATTTCTTTTAATAGCTGGTGGCTTGGTGATATTGTTGAACGACAAGAAGATGGAGATCCCGCAATATGGGCCGTGGATAAGCTTACCGTTAAAGTCATGTTAAAAAATCCATATGCATTACTGAATCGCCTAATATCCGTAGCTGGTTGGATTTATCCTGAAAATATTATTGAAGCTTTGGGCGAGGATGGGTTAAAGGGTCGGGTGATTGGCACGGGACCCTATCAATTGTCCTCTTTCATGCCGGACGACAAAATAAAACTTTCCAGATGGGATCGTTATCGCATGAATATGACCGCGACGGCGCCCAAAGACATTTTTATTTCAATCATTTCAGACCCGGTTGCATCATTAGAGTTTTTTCGCGCAGGCAATTTGGATGTTGTTGAACTTGATTTGACAACGCTGGGGGCAGGTAAGATCCTGGCTGAAAAACAAAAGGCGCAACTCAAATGGGTGGCTGTAAACCATCTGGAATATCTATCATTCAATATTGACAAACCTCCTTTCGATGATGTTGACCTGCGTGCTGCACTGAATATGAGTATTGATAGAAACAAATTAGCAGGTCTGTTTGAGGAAATGGTTACGCCCGCATTTGGTTTTACACCGCCGACCAGTCTGGGGTTTATGGGTGTTGATGCTATTATTGAAAAAGGGTTTCATTACAATTCTGAAGATGCCAAACTTAAATTCAGCCAATTTGCTGCCAGACAAAAAAACACAAGTGATAAAATTACTATTAAATTAGTATATGATGGTGAAACAATGGCGGAGTTCGCCGCACAATTTGTTAAAGACGCAGTGGAAAAAATTCTGCCTGTTTCCGTGGAACTGCAAAAAATAACCTGGCCAGAACTGCTTCAAAAATCTTTTGCCGGTGAATTGGCTTTTCACAGGTTGTGGTGGCTTATTACGAGCCCCGCTGAAGATGTCTATCTGCAATTTTATATGCCGGGAAAAACACCCCCCGCTGGTCTGAATATGGCCAGGTATAATAATAAGGATTTTTCTAACAATTACATGGATGTTTTTGGAAAAGCATCACAGGATGACCGCCGAAAAGGCATGATGAAACTTGAGGCGCAACTAATTAAGGATGCGGTGGCAATTCCGCTGTGGCATAAAAAAGCCGTATACATCATGCAAAATGGGGTCAACCTTCCGACCGGCAGTACATTAAGACATTTTTATGCACAAAGTTCAAAGACCGGGAATAGCAATTAATGATGGATAAATTTTTTGGTGGCCCTATCAGCCGATATATGGTGGCTTTGTTAGTTGTGTGGATCGGTATATTTATTCTGACCACCGGACTACCGGATGCCTCAATTGTGGTTTCAGGCGGAAAGGCCAATGCGCAAAACATCAAGCATGTCCGAGAGGAACTGCATCTTGACAAGCCGGTATGGAAAAGATTCGGTTTTTTATGGACGCAAATGCTGAAGGGTGAATTAAAAAGTTATTATCACTCTGAACCGCTTCAGCGTGTATTAGCTCAAAAAATAGGGATAAGCCTTAAATTGTTGTTGTCGTCACTTATCTCCTTGTTTTTCCTCAGTTGTTCATGGATATTTGTCTTGTATAGATTTCGTAATTCAACGTGGGCCGCATCCGTGCTGATGGGCATCACTTCATCCATCCCGCTCTTTATTACGCTTCCTCTAATTCTTTTCCTTTGCGGAAGATATGATATATCTCCATTTATCGGCGGGGGCGCATGTCTCGCAATCTATCCTTCCATGTTGCTTGCAACCAATCTCGTTGACATTTCAGGCAAAAAAAAGACGCCGCCGCTTTATCAAATTTTGGCAAAACAGTGCGGCCTGCGTGGAAAACCCTTGTTTGCAATGAAATTAAGAACAGCATATTCAGCCGTACAGATTTTGTTAAACAGTATTGTCTTTTTTATTGTTTTAGGTATCCCCGTAGCGGAATTCATGCTGGGAATCCCCGGCGCAGGCCGTTGGATGCTTGAATCAATCCTTAGAATTGATTTGCCGGTTGTCTATATCTGCGCAGCATTTTCCGCTTTTGTATGTGCCCTGTTTTTTTTCTTTGATGAGGTATATTCTTTTTGGGCAGGGGCGGATATATGAAACAAACCATTAACTTTCGACAAATTTCGGGTTTATTCATACTTTGCGCGATGCTGTTTTTTTGCTTCTGGCGGCCTTATGATCCCAATTCCGTTTATCCGGAACACTCGTTGGAACAACCTTCCGCCAAACACCTGTTTGGAACCGATCGTTTAGGGCGGGATATGTACAGCAGAATAAGTTCAGCCGTACAAAGTTCTGTTTTTCGTGCGGGAATCGCTGCTTTGGCAAGCTTTTTTACAGCGTTTGTTTTAGCGGCCGTGTTTGCTTTATATTTACGTAAATATAAAAAAATCGCAGATTTATTTCGTCTTGTAATCAGAATGTTGCCCCCCTGCTGTTTCTTTTTGGGATCGTCGCCTGGGCAAGGGAAAACCCCTTCGGGGAAATCCTAAGTCTTTTTTCCTTGAGCTTTATTTTTGCCTGGCCTGTTTTCAGTGCTGAGCTGGAACTGACCTTAAAGCAGCCATACATTGAAGGTACAAAGGCTTTGGGAGCATCTTCATTTTATATCTTAAAAAATGTTACCACACCGAATGTATTGCCGAATCTGATAAAATACGCCAGGCTTGATTTTGCGTCACTTATTGCCTTCGAAGCGTTTTTAGGTATGGGCGGCTTGAACAAACCCCCGAACCCTTCGTTAGGGGCGCTTATCTTTGAATCACGTTACGCAATTATGTCTAATCAGGCTTGGCTTTTTCTGTTTCCGAGCATGATGCTTGGAAGTATTTTATTGACGATATATTTTTCCCCAAAATTATTTAAGAAAAAATGGTGATAGTTATGGCATCCTTAGCTGGTAGTAAAGGTGGTCTTTCAATCGAACTTAAAAAAATATTAATTCAGAATAAAAAGG
>JAJSZW010000204.1:0-2329 GCA_030262895.1 Deltaproteobacteria bacterium
AGCTTCAACAAGGTTATATGGCTCCCACCCTGCTACAAGGACATACCGGACATCTGGTTCAAGGTCAAGCAGAAGATAAACGGCGTGGAAAAGGTAATCTGTGCAAGGTATCCAGTACCCTGCCACACCTACTGGAACCATCCGAGCAACACAGCGGTGACTCTGATAGCGACCAATCCGAGCGCTTTTGCCTGCTATCCGGATCCAGGGGATGGCCTGGACAACAGCAACCCCTGGGTGGTTGTGATGGCCGTTGGCAACTACTCGTTAAAGAGAATATACGGTACCGGGGCAGGCAGCCTGCCGGCTGACAGCGCAAAGATAGGACTGTACGAGTCTATCTATACCGGCTTGGAGAGCCCCCTGACATACTTCACTGACGGGCCGTTCGGAGGGAGATTGGAGCTGAGATTGCTGTTCTCCAGAGCTCTCGAAACCATGTCACCCAAGCCAGTAAAGTTTTACCGGATAAAATACCGGGTGAACGGAACGGGAGACTGGGAGCCGCTGACTCATGAAGTGGTGCGGCACTACTCGCATTTTGACACGGCGACCAACTCCCTGGAGTTTCCGGCCTACCAACTCGGGCCGAAGACCGTGGATTTAGAGAATTCGCTCTTCGAGATACCTCCAAAGGACCCACCGAACAAAGCCACAGAGCCCGATGCTGACTGGTATGTCATTAATGTCCACACGGACCTGATAAACGGCTATCTGAATTCGGCCAATGAAGCTGACGGGTTCGTGGAGTTCAAAGTCGAGATCTTTGACGAGGACGGAACGCGCATCAACCCTGCCACTTACGGAGGTGGCATTCCATTCTTCATTCCCGACAACAATGACATATGGAACACTGTCACCATGGTGGACCCGGCCACGGTCAACCCTGACCTGGTGGTGGATGACCCCGAGGACACCAGCTTCAAAACATTCATCTTCCGGCTGGTCATTGAAAACCGGAAGGCCAACGCCTTCATCGAGGAGCCGAATGTTACCCCCAGCGGGGGCTTGCTCGGAGACTGTGGCTTTATAAGGTATCAGTCCACCGATACCGACGTGGACTTGCCCTTCCATGCGCGCCAACACAGGATGTTCGCGATGTATCGGTTCAGGGTCATCCGGAAGACGACCGAAAAGTTCAAGCAAAAAGGCCAGGCAGGGAACATGAGTTCGGTGTTCAACCCAGTCGTTTCCCTTGCCACTCTTCTGGCAGGGTGTAGCGATGGGGAGGCCGCGTTCAGCGAGAACCTCTATGTCTGGCACATGGCCTACAACGGATGGACAAGGCTTAGCAGCCTGGACGCCAGTCATGTTAGGGCCTTTGCCCTTGCGCCTGCACCGCCGAGCCCGTAAAATGGGTTTTAGCTGCATAAAGGAAAGCGTAGATTGAGGTGTTCGCAGTGCTGAAGAAAGACTTCAAGCAGATCCTTGTTGAGGTTGAGGAACAGGAGAAGATATTGGCAGGGGTGGAAAAACTGCAAACCCTGGAAGAGGCCGAAAAGGATGAGAAACGGACTTTTCCATCATTACTATGTAATATCAAAATGTTAGCCATTTCTGGATGGACACTAACTAAGACGGTTAGGCGAAAACAAGGGAGGTGATGCTTATGATTGTGGATAGGGAAAACTATTTAAAATCTTATGAAAGGAATAAGTTAGCATGATATGCCAATGCGTATATTAACAAGTTAGAAGGAGGTAACTGTAAATGAGTTATGGGAAGCTTAATATATGGCTTAGAGATTTGAATTGTTGCCCTAAGAATGTCTGGAAAGTAGAATTGGTGGTTAAGACATGCGGAGGGGAGTATCTCGTAGATTTTAACCCAGATGTAATCGATAAGTTAAAAGAAGCATATCCAGACTATAATGTGCAACGAGGCGCCAGGAACCATGAAACCACAATAAGAATAACACAACCCCCACCGCACCAGCCACAACTCATAAAACACATAGAAGTAGAGGTTCCACCGGGTTGCTATATAGTGCGGGCATGGGTTTGCTGGGGAAACCTATGGACTGATAGGGCAATGGTAATAGTTGGTTGCGGTCAAGAGGCATGTGTGAATCTGATTGTGCCACGAAAAGTAAATTGTATTCCAGATGTTATACTTCCTGTCGGGATAGCAGCACATGATATGCGGTTGGATCCTGAGAGAGTGCGTATAGCTACTGAGGTGCTTATGACGACTGGACGGGTACAAAAAGAAGTCCTCCGCAAAGAGCTAACGGACCTAACCAGGGAATTAAAAGCGTCAAAAGCGAAGGATGCGCTCAAATATGTGGAGGCGTTGGAATTCATAGCACAAATAGTCAAAGGTATTAGAA
>JAJSZW010000204.1:2339-3544 GCA_030262895.1 Deltaproteobacteria bacterium
GTTTCGCTATGAGGCTGGCTGAGAATGCAAATCTCAATTTTTTGATCACCACATAAAGTGGTTAAATCCATTGCCAACTACGATATGGTGTGGTCAGAATTTCAAAAACTCTATTCCCGGACAGCCTCTTAGTTTCGAATGGCAGAATCCAATTTAATCACAATATATGTTCTGCTCAGATTCATGAGAGAAGGGAAGGCTCAGGGTCACAACTTAGGGAACCGTCCCAAAAAATCATAAATTTTTCATTTTTTTCCGAATCTGAAAGTCTATAACTTATGCAAATTGCTTATTTCAGAGATCCAATGGTAGGAGGTGATGCTGACAAAGAGGAAGAAATTTTATAACACATTTTATAAGAGGAGGGAATTATATAATGATGTTCAAAAAATGTATTGCAATATTTATGCTTTGTGTAGGTTTTACTTTTTTAGTTTTTGCTGATTGTGTTAAGGCTGATGAAGATGAGTGTTGTGTTCCGTGTCCACCTGAAAAATGTATTGAGTGCCATTCTGTTGGAGCTGTTTATGAGGAATGGTCTAATAGTAAACATGGTGAATATGTTTATTGCGATGAAGGAGAAACTAAAAAAATATATAACGCGCATTGCGCGGATTGCCACATCCCAGGCAAAATTCAAGAAGAATGTAGCATCTTAGACGTAGGTGAAAAAGAAGGTTTTAATATCCTTGGTTACGTTACATTTGACTGCTCTTCTTCTTCTGGGGAATCTTTGCCAACCGGTCATCGAATAAAGGTGACAAAACAAGTATGTCAAAGATGCCATGATGATGCCCATCATGCTAAAGGTAATAAAAATTGCTGTGATTGTCATATGACAATTGATGGGTTAACAACATATCGAGTACATGCATATCCAAAGGAGGCTACATGTGAAGCGCCACAACACCCTAAGCATGATCTCTGGGATATTTTTAGATTTGTTACTCGCGAACATAGATCACACACATTCAAACCTGGCTCACCAGATCTGGGGACCCCTTGATACGCTTTTAAGACAGTGAGAGAAAAAATGAAGTATTTGAAAAGTCATTAGATCAAAAACTCTCAAAATTTATTACTTTTCAAAGCAGAGTTCCTAACTATCTGAAAATATTAATATCCAATTTTGATTTTATTTTGGTTATAGTTAATTCAATAGGTTACAACGATTACTAGTGTCCAAACAAAAGAGAGTCAGGCCG
>JAJSZW010000205.1 GCA_030262895.1 Deltaproteobacteria bacterium
GCCAACAATGCTGCTGCTCCCGACCGGAAAAAATTGCTACCGCTCGTTCCTCGCTATGGCAGTTTTCCAGCGGGTGAGCGTAGCGTTGGAATAAATAGGAGATTCCAAATTTATGAAACGAGGATTAAAAGAAACGATAGAGAATAATCTAAGGACAAGTAATTTCTGGACTCATTATATTGATAATGATTGCAAAGACCAAAATGTTTTTCTTGCAATAAGAAACAACCAAATTGATTTTTATCATAAAGGAGGACGCCTTTTTTGCTTTGACAGGAACGGCTTTAAAACCCATTTAAAATATGCTTCTGTAATTACAGCAAACGGAAGGGATTATCTGACTGAATCGGAATTATCAGGTTATAGATTGGCTTCTGACTTTGAAACAAATTATCAGCGAATTAAAGAAAACTGCTCTAACTATTCAGGAATAGAGGCTTCTGGAGTATCAGACTTATATCACAAACATTCATATTTATCGAGTAGCAATGTTGTTGTATTAGATATTGAAGTTTCATTTGAATCTCTGGATGAACAAAAGAAACAGGATAGAATTGATATTTTGCTATATAATAAAGATTCCCAAACGCTCCAATTTGTTGAAGCAAAACACTACTCAAACAAGGAAATTTGGTCAAAGACAACTCCAGAAGTAATAAGCCAAATCGAAAGATATGAATCGCAAATAGCTGAACGAAAATCAGAAATACTTACGGAATATTCTGAATACACAAGAACTCTTAACAGAATCCTTAACATATCACTTCCTGAGCCAACAGATATTGAAGATAAAGTTACTTTGTTGATTTTTGGGTTTGATAACGACCAAAAAAATGGCAGATTGAAAAAACTGATCACTGGAAAAACAGAGTACTCAGGAGTAAAGAATTACTCTATCGGAAATATTAAGCAAGTTGTCATTGAAAACCTTTGGAAAGCAAAGGTGTTGTAAATATGAATTTTAAAATTCACCGAGGAACAAAAGAAATCGGAGGTTCATGTGTAGAAATATGGTCAAAATCAACACGGGTAGTTGTTGATTTTGGAATGCCTTTAGTAAATCCAGACAAGACGCAGTTTGATTCAAGAACCATTAAGAATTTTTCGGTAAAAGAACTGATTAGTAAAGGTGTTCTACCCGATATTAAGGGCCTGTATGAAAAGTTAGAAAATACGGCTTTGATTTTATCTCACGCTCACCAAGACCATTTTGGTTTAATAAAATATGTAGATGAAAATTGTAAAATCTATCTTGGCAAAGCCACTCAAGAATTAATTAAAATCGCAAACATTTTTACAAACCAAGATTGGAAAATTTCAAATAATCAGCATTTTGAATCAGGAAAACCATTTGTGTTTGGTGATATTGAAATTACACCATACTTAATGGACCACTCTGCATTTGATGCTTATGCATTTTTAATCAAGGCTGACGGAAAATCACTTTTTTATAGTGGTGCTTTTAGAGTACACGGTAGAAAAACAAAAGCGTTTGATTGGTTTAGCTATAACATAGAAAAAAATGTTGATTACTTATTACTTGAAGGAACAACCATTGGTCGAGTTAATAAAAGTTTTCCAACCGAAAGTGAAATAGAAACAGAATTTGTAAATACATTTAAAACGAGTAAGGGAATTAATCTGATTTACACATCAGGTCAAAACATTGACCGGCTCGTTTCAATTTATAGGGCTTGCAAAAGGACGGAAAAAACTCTTGCTATTGATTTTTATATTGCAAATGTCCTAAAAGAATTATCGGAATTTGGAGCAATCCCGTATCCGTCAAAGAATTTTCCTGAAATAAAAGTATTTTTTCCGTATCGACTTTCCCGAATGATCAGCAACAAAGGGAATGAAAGGTTGTTGTATCGTTTTAAGGACTATAAAATCACGAAAGAACAAATTGGAGAACAGTTTGATAAAACGGTAATGATTGTACGTCCAAGTATGTTGAAAGATTTGGAATATATTAAAGGACTTGAAAACGGCATCTTTATTTATTCGATGTGGGATGGGTATAAAAAAGAAAAAACCACGAAAAGGTTCATTGACTTCCTTGTTGGTAAAGGGATGACTGAAAAGCGGATTCACACAAGTGGACATGCTGATCGAGATGCACTGAAAAGAATGGTTGAAGTTTTGAAACCGAAGAATCTTGTTCCAATTCATACATTTGAAGGAGATGAATATGAAAATATATTTACAGGAACAAAAGTGCTGCGAATAAATGATAACGAGGTAGTAATAAATAACTAAAACACATAACAAATCACTGCTCGTGCCGAGATAAATCCGAATCGTTGGGATAAGGCAAAGAGTCTTCGAAATTCGATATTGTTACTCAGTGGGTGATCGGGTGAAAGGAAATCTCACCTTCCTCTTTGCAGGGCTTTGCTCTGGCGCTGAGGTTAAGAAAGCCAGGTAGGGTGCATTCCATGCACCACAAATACCGAATTAATAATGAAAATAGGATCAAGTCTACTGTTGACCCTTGCTCAAAATTAATAAGGGTCAAAAGTAGACTTGACCCCTCTGACTAATAGAGGCCCAGAAGAGACTGGGATGACAGTTAAAACCCAACCACAGCTCGAAGAGCTAAATTGATTTTGACGCCGAAGCAATGGCTCCAGCGGATTGCCACACCCTTCACGTTCCGCAAACGCGCTGAGCCCTGTCGTTCGGCAGCTGGATCCAAAAAGTTGCAGGTGAATTTTAAGGCTACCAGAGATAACGAATTGGGTACTGTATAATAAGCGGGTCAGGGGTAAGAATTATTAGCGAATGCTCAATAGCCTGACATACAAGCATACGGTCAAAAGGATCTTTGTGAGGAGTAGGTAGTTTACATAGGTGCAGAGTGTCTTGTTCCGATAAATCTAAAGGGGTGACCAAGTGTCTTTTCCGCTCTTTGGGAATAAATTGATCAGGTGAGAGAGGAAGAGACAATTTGCCTAAGCGATATTTAACATTGATTTCCCAGGCAGAAACAGCACTTAGATAGACTTCATTTTTTGGGTCGGCAAAAGCGTCAACTACATTGGAAGAAAGCTCATTACTTCCAATGGTCAACCAGAGAAAAGTGCAGGTATCGAGGAGAAGTTTCACGAGTCTTCGCCATTAAAAGCAGCAACAATATCATCCGGGAGAGGCTCAAAAAAAGCATCGCTAATTTGAAATTCAGGATATTCTTTGCCAGCCAGACCAATTGGACGTTTTTTATTTGGGAGTGCCGCAATCGGTTTTATTTCAGCAATAGGCACATTCCGTTTGCAGACTATTACGGTTTCTCCGTTGCTAACTTTTGCAAGGTAGCTTGAGAAATGAGTTTTTATTTCATTTATATTTAAGTTTATCATAATTCTATTGTAAGTCACAATGTTGGTCATGTCAACGACATATGTTAGCCCAAATAAAAAGAAACTGTTAATAATAAACAGGTCTGGGGTCAAACCTTGATTATTATAATAAAGCTTGACCCCTCTGAATGTGTATATCCTTCCCATTATTAATGAATTCTTTTTGCAATCATTTTGCGT
>JAJSZW010000206.1 GCA_030262895.1 Deltaproteobacteria bacterium
AGGAGACTGTAAAATGCAAAAACGCAAACGTTGTCTGAACAAGGATTGTGGTGAGCTGTTTACCCCTTGTCCTCAAGTTCCAAACCAAGAATATTGCTCAAAAAAAGAGTGCCGGCGAGCCAGAAAAAGAGAGTGGAACCGGAAGAAGTTGGCATCGGATGAAGATTACCGAGATGCCCGCAGAGATGCCCAGAAGAATTGGCGAGAAAAAAATCCTGATTATTGCAAACAATATCGAGCCCGCCAAAAAGATTATGTACAAAAGAATCGGCAGCAACAGCGGACAAGAAACCGAAAACGGCAACAGGTCGATCTTGGCAATCGGATTGCAAAGACAGACGAGTCACCAGTAAAAAATACTGTATTGACAGGTAGATATAGACTTATTCCTGTACGAGGTGACATGATTGCAAAGACAGACGAGTCAATTGTGGAAATAATTGCAATTTCAGGAGGATAGGGTCGTTTTTGTTTTGATTGCAAAGATAGGACTAGATAGCTTTTATCAAGATATCTGTTAAACTGGCCGGTATGAAAAAACAAACTCCGCCCATGGAAATCGACTTCCACCTTTTGGACTTACGCTACGCCCATACCAGGATAAAAAATGCCGCGGCATTGGCAAAGATGCAAAATTCCATAACCCGTTATGGTCAAATCGTCCCGGCGCTTGCGGTTCCTGAAAATAACAATTTCATTCTGATTGATGGTTATTTGCGGCTCAAAGCATTGATGGCCTGTGGCCATGATTGTATCAAGCTTCAGGTGATAGAAGAGAACGAAGCTGATTCACTGTTTGTCATGTTGGCAAAGAATAACGACCGCCAATGGGAAGTAATCGAGCAAGCAGCCTTAATCCAGGAACTGCACAGCCGTTTCACTTATTCATTCGGAGAGATAGCCAGGCGATTGGGCAGGGATAAAAGCTGGGTGAAACGACGCCTTGACCTGGTTGACTCCTTACCGGAAGAAATCAAACAAGCAGTTATGACCGGCAAATTATCCACCTGGTCAGCAAGTCATGTGCTGGTACCGTTGTCGCGCGTCAACGAAAAAGATGCCTGCCAACTCACAAAGAATTTACTCAGAGATCCTCTTTCCACCAGGGAATTGGCCAGCCTTTATGAGCATTACAAAAAATCCAATCGAGTGGTTCGTGATCGAATTATTGCTAACCCGTCTTTACTTGCCAAGACGATTCGACTGCAGGACCAGGATGCCAAACAAATTAACGATGGGCCGGAAGGGAAATGGCTTAAGGACATTACCATTGTCTGTCATATTTTGAAACGGCTGATAACTACTGCTGAGTATGTATTTTACCCGGAGCAGGATCTTTTCCACCGCCGTCAGCGGCAAATCTGGATAAAGAAAGCAGAAAAAATGATTATTGAACTAAATGAACAAGCAGGGAGGAAATCTCATGATAACACCGGCCTACCGGCAGATAATTCTGGAGATGGTTAACAAAGGCGTGAGCTTGCGTGAGATAAGTCGTAGTCTCAAAGTATCACGAAATACTGTTCGCAATGTCATAAAAAGAGGGGGAGCGCCTGAGTCTGTTAGAAAGACAAAATACATTGAGCGCCTTCCTGTCATAAGGGAGTTATTCCGTGAGTGCAGGGGTAATATTGTAAGAGTCCGGGAGGAACTGGAATCCCGCCATGGTATTATAATCCCTTATCAGACCCTGACCTGGATTATAAGAAACCATGATATTGGTAAAAACAAGGGGAAAAAACGGGCAGGTGAATATGTGTTTGAGCCAGGTGAAGAGATGCAGCATGACACTTCCCCTCATAATCTCAAACTTGGGGGGCGTAAAATAACAGCCCAGTGCGCTTCTCTTGTTCTTGCCTACAGTCGGAAAATTTATATTCAATATTATCCTTGCTTCACCAGGTTTGAATGCAAGCTGTTTTTAGCCAGGGCATTTGCCTTTATGGATGGGGTCTGTGGAAAATGTATCATTGATAACACCCACGTTATTGTGGCCAGCGGCGTAGGCCCCGATGCAATAATTACTCCGGAAATGGAACATTTTGGTCAGATTTATCAAACAAAATTTGAGCCCCACTGGCTTAATGATCCGAATCGCAAGGCACGGGTTGAAAGACCCTTTCATTATATTGAAAATAATTTTATCCCCGGACGAACGTTCAATGACTGGCAGGATTTAAATCAACAGGCAGAAGATTGGTGCCGTAACATTTCAAATCCCAAGTATAAACGGTCTTTAAGGATGAGTCCTGACGCTGCCTATATAATTGAGAGACCATCGCTCTCGCCTTTGCCGCCATTTACGCCTCCGGTTTATCAATGCTACTGCCGGGTTGTTGACATCCAGGGCTATGTGCAGATGGAAACAAACCGCTATTCAGTACCACATAAGCTCGTCGGCACCAAACTGGAGGTGCAAAAGCATTGGGACAAGGTTCTGGTTTACGACAAACAAAAAATGGTGGCGGAACATAAGCGAATCATCGACAAAAAAGAAACCCGAACCACACTGCCGGGACATCATCCACCGTTGAACCGGGAAAAATCTCATCAGGGCCCTGCGAAAGAGGAACTCTTGCTATTGGGAAAAAATGAAGATTTGGACAGTTATATTAAAAATCTTAAAAAAATAAGCCGGGGTCGTGGTGTACTCAACCTCCGCCGTTTATTGAATTTACAGCGCACCTATCCTCACGAGCCTTTTATGGCAGGCATCAGCAAAGCCTTGACTTACGGCCTCTATGACCTGGCCAGACTCGAAAAGATTATTCTTGAAAATATTGCCGGAGACTTCTTTGACCTGTCATGAAAAATAAAATTATTGAACTCCTCGAAAGCTTAAAATTTAACGGTATGGCCATGGCTCTTGATAGCCAGATTGCCTTAGCTGAAAATGGCACGGCAGCGCCAGAGATTATCTGCAATCTGCTCCAGGAAGAACTCAGCTTTCGCCAGGAACGCAGCATGCAGAACCGCTTGCGGAACGCAAAAATGCCATGGGAATGGACACTCAATTCCTTTCCCTTTGAAAAACAGCCTGGTATAAACAAAAATCAAATTATGACGTTGGCTGGCTTGGACTTCCTGCAACGAGGAGAAAATATCATCTTTCACGGTAAAACAGGTGTCGGTAAAAGTGGTTTGGCTGTGGGAATTTTACGCCAAGCTTTAATCTCAGGATTTCGGGGAAGATTCTATGATGTGCAGCGTCTTCTTGATGATCTCTATGCCTCGCTGGCAGACCGTTCAACAACCAAATTACTCAATGCTTTATGCCGCTATGACATCCTTCTGTTGGATGAATTAGGATATTTAACCCTGAATAAAGAGCAGATGAATGCTTTCTTCAAGCTCATGAAGGAAAGGTATGAAGCCGGCAAATCCACTATCATTACAACCAACCTTGAACCGGAAAACTGGTACAACCTGTTGAACCCAAAAGATATGGTTGATGCGCTACTCGATCGTCTCTACCACCGATGCGTTG
>JAJSZW010000207.1:0-1813 GCA_030262895.1 Deltaproteobacteria bacterium
TATTCTCGGACTTTTTCGTCTGCTCCTGCCATTACGCCTGTCTATGCCGTTTCTTCTCTCCGGAAAGTGTATTGTATAAAAAAAATGCCGGCGATCAAGTAAAAAACGTCTGTCCCCATTGTCTCTAAGCTTTAACTTCTCAAAATAATCTTTCATGTCGAATTAACTTTTGAGATAGGGCTGACATTTCACGGGTTCAGGTTTCACTGAAAATCTAAACCTGTGAATGCTTACCATTTAACCTAATTTGCGCTTTAGAGTTGAGGGCGGTTCTAAATTAAGATCCTCTATTTTATATAATAAAGTCTTATAACTAATTTTTAATATCTTGCATGCCTTAGTACGGTTCCATCCTGTTTTGCCAAGTACATAAGAAATTACTTCTTTCTCAATTCTGCCTAAAGCTTTTTTCTTTATTATTTTAAGTGACAACGATTCAAGACCTTTTGTTTCTAAACCGCCAGGATCTAAAAAATCTGAAACAATTGAGGATTCATCTAATTGTTTTACAGCTAAATTTGTCGGCAGGCTGCTACTATTAAGCCCATTAACAACCTCTTCCCAATCCTTTAATACAATTACTCTTTTAAGCACATTCTGAAGCTCTCTAACATTTCCCGGCCAATGATATGCTAATAAACTATTCATGATTTTTTTACTGGGTTTTAAAAGCGCATTAGTATTAAAATGGTTAGAATATTTTTGTATGTAGTATTCAATTAAAGGAGAAATATCTTCAGGTCTGTTGCGAAGAGGAGTAATATAAAATTTAATAATGTTTAGCCTGTAATATAAATCCTCTCTGAATTTGCCATTTTTAAGATCTTGTTCTAAATTATGATTTGTTGCCGCTATAACCCAGGCATTGGTTTTTATATCTTTTTCTGATCCAAGAGGAGAAAACTCACCACTTTGAAGAACATGAAGAAGCTTGGACTGAAGAGAAATAGACATATCGCCAATTTCGTCTAAAAATAATACGCCCTTATGGGCAAGCCTGAATTTGCCTCTTTTTCTTTGATCCGCCCCTGTAAAAGCACCCCGTTCGTATCCAAAAAGTTCACTTTCAAGCAACCCCTCGGGCAATGCTGCACAATTGACTTTTATAAATGGTTTGTCTTTTCTGGGAGAACTAAAATAGAGATTTTGCTACAAGCTCCTTTCCGGTACCGCTCTCCCCGTAGATACATACATTGGAATCTGTTTCCGCTGCTCTGGATACTTGTTCCATGACCTCTTCCATCTTTTTGCTTTTGCCAATGATGTTTTTAAACCCGTATCTTTCACCAATCAGCGCTTTAAGCCTCCTTACTTCCCTGGAAAGACTGCTCTTTTCAAGGCCATTTTTTATCTGGAGAATAAGTTCCCTGTGATCAAACGGTTTAACAAGATAGCCATATGCTCCCTGCTTCATAGCTTCTACTGCGGTCTCAATGGTTCCATATGCAGTAAGTATGATAACAGGTACTTCGGGAGATATGCGACCGATATTCTTCATTAATTCAATACCATTTTCTTCTGCAATCCTAAGATCGACAAGTGCCAGATCAAACATATTATTTTTAGCAACACTTATTGCATCATTTACATTGGTTGATGTAATAACTTTATAACCTTTAGCGGCAATTCTTAACCTTAATACCTCAAGCATATTATTATCATCATCTACAATTAATATATTTTCATTTGCCATTTTTTCTCCCGCTTAATCTTTATGCGAGCGCTCCCTTTTTTCTTCTTCAATCACTATATCTATTTCTTTTAATTTTCTAAGTTGTTTTTTTAATGTTTCTATATTCTGTTTATACTCCTT
>JAJSZW010000207.1:1823-3482 GCA_030262895.1 Deltaproteobacteria bacterium
GGTTAAGAATTGCCGCTAAAGGTTATAAAGTTATTACATCAACCAATGTAAATGATGCAATAAGTGTTGCTAAAAATAATATGTTTGATCTTGTTGTCGCCTCTAATAAGCTCAGTAATGATTGAAGCCAAAACTATGGCTTTTTCTCTCAATCTACTCTGTGAAAAGTCGTTGATAATACTCTGGAAACAAATAAGAGACTTTTTGTAATCTCTTTTGGAATTATCTGGATAAGCATGGATTAAGCCAACATTAAAAAGGGCTTTATCTCCAGGCTCACTATGTGGAAATAGGCTTAAAATCCTTTCATTCTCTATTATTGCCTCTTCATAGCTTCCTTTTAACATAAGATTTTCTGCTTTCTCAAGATACTCCCGCACTTCCCATTTCTTTTGAAAATTCAGCAAATGGGTACATCCGCTGCATAGTAAAATAAAGCCTAAAAGACAGGCAGAGTAAAAGAAAAGATACTTCCTTTCCCTTTTTCGCTTTTTACCCATATATTTCCTCCGTGAGCTGTAACTATATGACGTGCTATATACAGACCCAATCCTGTTCCTTTTCTATGGAATATTTTAAACTTGTCGAATATTTCTTTAATAATGTTTTCAGAAATCCCACATCCGTTATCCGACACAGAAACCACAATAAATTCCCCTTTTTTATTAGTAACATGCTCTGGTGTTTTTTTATCAATCAAGGAGCCTGTTATCATCACCTTTCCCATCTCTGGCGTAAATTTCAAAGCATTGCTCAGGAGATTATCAAGCACCTGGCATATCTTTTCAGCGTCAATATTGACAAAGGGCAGTTTGTTGTCAAGTTTTACCTCGAGTTTAATTTTTTTCTTTTCAGCAATTGGTTTGATCTTTATGACACTTTTTTCAATTAGAGGATAAAGACTGTATCTCTCCATATTATATTCCATCATTCCTGCGTCCATCCGAGAAAGATCAAGAATGCTGTTTACAGAATTTATTAATCTCTCACACTCCTCGCTTATAATACTTAGAAGTTTAAGCTCTTTGTCAGCAGAATCCGCCGCCGGGATACTACCATAAGAAAGCATGCTTACTGCTTCTCTGATAACCGCTAAAGGAGTCCTAAGTTCATGCGATATGTTTGAAATCAGATCTGCTTTCATCTCGTCTATCTCTTTTAAACGATCACACATATAATTGAAGGCAGTTGCAAGTTCTTTTATCTCAGGGGGTGACTGTATCGACAGATGATTCTCAAACTTGCCTTTGGCAATCTTTCTTGTTCCTTTAATAAGTATTAGTATAGGACGATTAATGGTTCTTGCGTTCATAAATGCCATCATAATTGCCATTATAATTGCCGTTAAGGTCAGTATTGATGTGATCTTATTTGCATGGAATCCGATTTCACCCGAAGTTTTTATCTTTCTATCTATATCTGCCTTTGAAATTCCTATTAATTCTTCCAGGTTACGAGTTATTTTATCAATATACTCCTTTTTGTCATTTTGATACTCGTCAATTGGATATTTGTTTTCATTCTTTATAAAAATTTTTTCGTTTTTCACGGCTAAAAGATATTGATAATGCAACTTCTCTATTTCGGCAATCAAGCTTTGCTTTTCTGGTGTATTTAAAAGATTTTTTATCTGCTTCAAGTCGTTCTGAAAGTATTTTT
>JAJSZW010000208.1 GCA_030262895.1 Deltaproteobacteria bacterium
AGTATATGTGGTAGTGGGACAAAAACGAGAATCCATCAATGACCGTGTTGCAAAGATTCTCACCTTAAGAAGTTCATTTGACAAAATGATACTCGTATCGGTAGGTAATGGTCACGTTAATGATGAGAATATCATGATTAAGCCGTTCCCAAATCCGTTCGGAATTCTTCGCTTAATGGGGCTGCAAAAGCTGAAAAAAAATCTTGACAAATACTTTTTTTTCCCTTCTCGAAATATATTATACGTAAAAGCCGTACAAAAAAAGCTGAAAAAAAATATTTTGAATGATCTTAAAAAAGGGAAAAAGGTCAGTCTGTTAACTTGCTTGCCGCCACACGACCTTGCTCTTATTGGCTTGTTCATCAAACGTCAGTTTCCCGAAACTTATTGGATTGTAGATTGGCAGGACCTGTGGAGCTATGATGAGAATTATTTTCAAAGGGTACCGCAACTATACAGGGAACGACTTCTTAGGTTGGAGAAAGAAGTTCTTGATAATTGCGATATGAATGTGACAACAAATTTATCTGCGAAAGAGGTGCTAGAAAAGCGGTACGATGCTCCTTCCTGGAGCGTGGTATCCATCAATCATCACTTCTATCGTGAAGATTTATTGGAAAGCACAGTTGAAGTGGATCATTTTTCTGAAGACAAGAAGAATCGCATCGTCAGAATCGGCTTTCTTGGGACCCTTTTTAAACCACCCAGAGTTCCTGGCGCAAAGGTTCTGAAGGCAATTGATTGTGTTATAGATTCCGGAATAAATATTGAGTTGCATGTTTATGGCGGGGCATCAGAGGATGCTAGAAAATCACTTAAGCGTTTGCGCAACGAAGGTGTCTGTCTGCATGGAAAAACAAGTCATATAGAAAGCTTAAGAAGAATAGCGCGATGCGAGTTCTTATTTTTGGTATTGGCAGATTTGCCAAATTGCAGAGCTGTTATGAGTATAAAGCTACCTCATTATTTATTACTTGAACGACCTGTTTTGGCAATAGTACCGGAAAGATCGGCCGTTACTGACGTAATTAGGGAAACAGGCAGTGGATATGTGATTCCTGCCGGATGTGACTGGGGCCACGGGTTGAAAAAAGTTTTACAGGACTACCTCAATGGGAAGAATCTTCCTGAAAGGAATAATAAAGCAATTGAAGCATACTCCTGGGAGAATATATCGAAGCAGTGGATGGAGGTTTTTAGCGGGGCATGGAAGTGAAGTGGCAAAACAATACCCTTTCCGTCTGGATTCCGGCTTTCGCCGGAATGACGGAGGAGAGCTGGATTCCGGTGCGATAAAATTGCCATGGCTTACCGCAGAGAACGCAGAGTAAGAAAAACAAACTCTGTGCCTTGAGCGAAGCGGGCGAGAGATAAAAAGAAACGCGGAATATCAACCCTGTCCCCTTTTTTATGATAATCAAATGCCTTCTGCCTGCGACAAAAAATATCTGAATATGCTAAAGGAAATCATCCTTTCCATTGTTGACACAAAAAAGGTGATGGTTTTCTTGTTTGGATCAAGAGTCTCCGGGCGCCATAGTTTAAGTGCGGATGCAGATATCGGCTTGCTTGCAGATGAAAAGCTTCCAGCAAATTTATATCATAAAATCAGAAATGCAATTGATGAATCCATCATTCCATGGGAGGTGGATATCATAGATTTCACCCGGGCCGACCAAACCTTCAAAGAGGAAACGTTAAAGGATATCGTTATATGGAACATGCCGGAGGCTATGAAAAAAAGCTGATCTCATTGGAACAAGCGCTTGATTCTTTTGGAAAGGCAATGGCCATAGACGCTTCAAGTCTAGGAGATATTGAGCAGGATACGATCAAAAGCGGTCAGGTGCAGAAATTCGAGGTTTGTGTTGAACTGTTTTGGAAAATGATGAAAAAATTTCTATATGAAATTCATGGCATTGAATCCGTTTCACCCAAAATGGCTATGAAACAGCTTTATCGCATCCAATATGCCAATGAAAAAAATTACGAGACATTAATCGAAATGATCAATGACCGAAACCGCTTAAGCCACGTATACAACGAAGAGCAGTTTAACGAGATTTATTCGCGGATTACAGAATATCTGAAACTAATGCAGGTGATCGTAAATGAGGTGACTGTCCGATCAACCAATTCTTGATAACAAATAGCAATCAAGAGACAAAGGCAAAAAAGCTTATGGAACTTTCTGATAAGAGGGTGATGGGGCGCATTCCAAAAAAAGTAGGAAATATTGATAAAAGGGTAGTCCCTACAAAACAGTGCGGGTCAATAATTTCAATAAGTTAGATATCATGTCTTCTGACAGCACATAGTGAAAAATCAGGTGTTTACAAAGTAAAATAGGGCAGTATTCCCAAACCTGCACTGCTTTGTAGGGACTACCGATAAAAAGTGTAACCAAAATAGAACATTGTTATGTTTATACTCATCAGCAAGGCATTCAATAGAATTATTTTACATTTGAAATTGCGTTTACATGGAGTGCGCTATGGAAGTTCCTTGAGGGGCAACAACTGCGTAATCAAAAATAAAGGAAGAATTGAAATCGGCGACAGAGTCTCCTTGAATTCCTGTCCAGGTGGTGAAATGTTCAGAACAGGGCTTCTTACGCACTTTAAAAATGCCGTTATCAAAATAGGTAATGATTGCAACCTGAATGGAACGTTTATCCACAGCAGGAAAAAGGTCGTAATCGGTGATTATTGTATGTTTGGGCCAGGCGTCATGATTTTGGATAATGATTCGCATAATACATCCATTGATCCTTTAGTTCGTCGAACGGGCGAAGTTAATGAAGCACCAGTGATTATAGGAAAAAATGTCTGGGTGGGGATGCGCTCAATCATCATGAAGGGTGTACGTTTGGGTGATAATTCCATTATTGCAGCAGGTTCAGTAGTTACCAGGGATGTATCTCCAAACAGTGTGGTCGGTGGTAATCCAGCTAAACTTATAAGAATTATTGATTAATATTCATTAGTTGAACGATCTATTTTTATCCCCTCTCAACGTATTGTTTTGTTTAAGTGGGGATATTCTTACTTGGAAGAGAAAAGGATTTTTTGAAACGGAGGTTTTAGCTTACAATGGAGGTTTTATATATCCTTGGATGTCATAGAAGTGGTTCTACTATCTTGACTATTTTGTTAGGAAATCACTCAGATATATTTGGAGCTGGTGAATTGAGTGATTATTGCAAAAACAGTGGGTTACCTAAAAGATCTAATAACAGGTTGTTGAATTTTTGGAAAAGCGTTAAAAATGAAATGGAAAATAGCTTAAATGGAAAACTATTTATTAAAAAGTATAATCCAGGTGAACTTGAATCTAATAGTTATTTCATAAAACATATTCTTGGGAAAAATAAAAAAGAGGAGCTTAATTCTTATTATCAGTATATCGAACAATTATATTTAAGTATAAGTAAAGTTTCTAATAGGCAAATAATTATAGATTCGTCCAAAAGTATTTCAA
>JAJSZW010000209.1 GCA_030262895.1 Deltaproteobacteria bacterium
GATTATTAAACGATTCAATATTATCGGTTTATTTGTTTTATTATCATTGATTTTGCCGACACACAATATCTGCCTTGGCGACGAGAGCGTGGTTAAAATAGGTCTTTTGGCAAAAAGAGGAGAAGAGAGGTGTTTGGAAAAATGGTCGCCGACCGCTGATTATCTTTCTGATAATATTCCAGGAAAAACTTTTGAAATTATACCCCTTGATCATGAGCAAATCTATGCTTCTGTTGAAAATGATGAAATAGATTTTATTTTAGCCAACTCATCGATTTATGTTGAGTTGGAATACAAATGTGGAATTAACCGTATTGCAACATTAATGAACAGATGTCTTAGCGGCTATTGCTATTACTCAAACTACTGGGGTGTAATTTTCTGCAAGAAGGATCGTAGCGATATGAGGCGCCTTGGTGATCTAAAGAATAAAACTTTTATGGCTGTTGAAGAGTCTTCTTTAGGCGGCTGGAGAATGGCATGGCGTGAATTAAAGGATTGCGGAATTAATCCATATAAAGACTTTAAAGAACTTCGCTTTGGAGGAACTCACGATGCAGTTATATATGCTGTTAGAGATGGGAAGGTCGATGCTGGGACTGTCAGGGCAGATACATTCGAAAGAATGCGTACTGAAGATAAAATAGATATTAATGACTTTTATGTGTTCCACGAACACGGCGAAAAAGAGATAGATTTGCCTTTTCCGCATTCAACTCGCGGATATCCGGAATGGCCGTTTGCGAAACTTAAACATACTTCTGATGAATTGGCGAAAAAAGTTACAATGGTATTACTGCAAATGCCGGAAAACTCTTTTGCCGCTATTGCCGCAAACTGTGGCGGATGGACTATTCCTCTCAATTATCAGCCTGTACATGAATGTTTAAAAGAGCTGAAAGTCGCTCCTTACAAGGATTTAGGCAAGATAACTTTATCTGATGTTTTTAGTAAGTACTGGTACTGGATTTTAATTGCAGGAATCATATTTCTTCTTATGACAGGCTTTATCATTATAATTCTTAAGCTTAATCGAAATATTAAAGTCTCTCATAATAAACTGCAAGAAGAGATTATTGAGCATGAACGTGCAGAGATAGAATTGATTAAAGCCAAGGAAGCTGCTGAAGCTGCCGCAGTGGCCAAGAGCGAGTTTCTTGCAAACATGAGCCATGAAATCAGGACTCCCATGCACGGAGTCATAGCTGCGACAGAACTCGCGTTGAATGAGGAAATGCCCCCCAAGACAGAGCATTATCTTGAACTCATCCAATCTTCGGCCTATTCTCTGCTTGGTATCATTAATGATATTCTGGACTTTTCTAAGATAGAGGCCGATAAGCTGGGGTTTGAGACACGTCCCTTCAGGTTGGATGAGGTTATTGACAGGTCGGTTGACATATTCATTAACAAGGCTTTTGAGAAGAGAATTGAGATAGTTGTTGATATTAATCTTGATACACCAAAAGCTCTTATAGGTGATCCATTACGCCTTCAGCAGATTATAACTAATCTTATAAGTAATGCAGTGAAATTTACAGGCAGGGACGGAGTTATTTTAATAGGGATAAAAGCTTCAGAGAAAACGTTAGAACGTACTATTTTGACATTTTTCGTAAAAGACACCGGCGTGGGAATTGCTGAGAAAGATATTAAAAAGCTTTTTAAGCCTTTCAGCCAGGTTGATACATCAAGCACGCGAAAATACGAAGGCACAGGTCTGGGATTAACTATCTGCAAGCAACTGGTTGAAAAAATGGGCGGCGAAATATGGCTTGAAAGCGAACTGGGCAAAGGCAGCACTTTTACCTTTACTGCGAATTTCGGGAGGCAATCGGCAGAACAAAAAAAGTTTGTACCCCCTCCTGACATTCAAGGTTTAAACGTTCTTGTTGTTGATGACTGTGACAGCAGCAGGCTAATTATGGAAAAAATACTTGAGTCATTTGGTTTTAGAGTTGAGTTGGTTTCTTCGGGTAAAGATTCTCTGGCAATTTTAAAAGATAATCAGAGCCTGGCAAAACCATTTGAACTGGTAATGATTGATTGGCTGATGCCCGGGCTTGACGGAATTGAGACTTCCAGAAGAATCCGCCAGGATCTGAAGCTGACTATTCCGATAATTATGATGACCGCTTTTGGAAAAGACTCTGAAAGGCTGGAAGCTGAGAAAGTCGGGATCAATGTTTTTCTAACCAAACCCATATATCAATCAACTCTTTTTAATGCAATAATGGATGCTTTTGGGGAAGAAGCCCTTGTAGGTACAGTGATGGAAAAACGTATAACTACAAAGGCATCTATTTACAAGAAGCGTCTTAAGGGTATTAGGGTACTTGTGGCGGAAGACAATCTAACCAATCAGGAGATTGCACTGGCAATACTGGAAAGTGCAGGTATTTTTGTTGAAATTGCCAAAAATGGTAAGGAGGCAGTTGAAGCTGTCCACAGAAGTCACTTTAATGCCGTGCTAATGGACATTCAGATGCCTGAGATGGATGGATATGAGGCTACGAAAATAATCAGGCGGGATTCAAGGTTTACATCGCTTCCAATCATTGCTATGACCGCCCATGCCATGAAAGGTGATGAGGAGAAATGTCTGGAAGCAGGTATGGATGAATATATTTCCAAGCCGATAAATCAGGAGAGGCTGTTTTACATTATATGGAAGTCGATGGGACGGCAGGAGCCAATATCTGCTAAAGAGCCTGAGGCAGTTAGCGAAGAGACTGTGGTTGCGGAAGCTGGAGAACTTCCTGACCGACTTCCCGGGATTAACATTAAAGATGCTCTGAAGATGCTGAATATAAACAAAGATATTTTCAAAGGCATACTTATAAAGTTTCTTGGAAGCAATAAAGACACCATGGGTAAGATAAGGGCAGCATTTGAGAGCGAGGATTGGGAGTCACTCATGCAGTCGGCTCACAGCCTTAAAGGAAGTTCAGCCAACATTGGTGCTAATGATTTGCAGGAGGCAGCCTATGAGTTAGAGAAGGCAAGCAAAGATGGTGTGGTCAAGCCCCCTGCCCTGTTCTTGATTGAGAAGGTAGAAGCTGCTTTGAAGCAGGTTCAGGAATCTTTGCAATCACTCGTTGACATTTCTGAAGTTGAATTATCGCATGGTAAGGAGATTAGTGCGGCCCCGGAACAGCTCAAGCCTTTGCTGAAGCAATTAGCAGAAGCACTTGATCTTGCTGAACCCGAAGAGATTAAAAAGCATGTGGAAGCATTGAGAAAACATCTTGCCACCTCAGTCTTCCAGGATCTTGAAAACCTGACAAATAACTATGACTATGAAAAAGCTCTGAATTTGGTGGATAGGCTGAAGGCTGAGGGCTGAAGGAGCTTCGGTCTTCGGACTCTATTCAACACATCGCTTACATGGCGCAAACCCCTCCCGGAAAGCATCCCATTTACTTGAAAAAAAGA
>JAJSZW010000210.1 GCA_030262895.1 Deltaproteobacteria bacterium
GTTTCTTTTTATGTAATTCTCCTAATGGTGGCGTTGGGCCTACTTCTGACAATAAGGATAAATTTTTAGGAATGCTTGAAGCACCATGGCTAAGGCCATTCCGATATTTAACTACTTTATCAAATTCATCCCATTCTTGTTTGATGTTTTCAATTTTAGGGATGCTTGGTATTAATCCATCAATATGAAGTTTTTTAGGAATTTCCTTCCATTTTTTTATTGGCGACTGGTTATAAAATAAATGGTAATATGTTGATAGCTTATTATAATTTTCTTTAAATATATCATCTCGTAACCATTCAAATAAATAACTTTCAGCAAATGCTACAGCAAAAATAATTTCACGGCGTGTTGAATTATAACCACATGCATTTTGAGTTTCATGCAATGCATCCTTAAACCATTCATGAGCAAAGGATTGAGATATCCACGGGCTTCCTATAATTTCAGGAGTTATCATTGGCAAGGTTGCATTTATACCAGTAATATTACTCATTATATCCTTTTACAATTCTGCATGAATTTAATATGTCATTTTCATAATTTTTAGGAAATAATTTAAAGAAATTTTTCATTGATTCTAAATTCCCATTTACGCGAAGTGAATTCTCACCATAAAGATTATCCAAAATAGTTTGTTCATCACTATTAAAGTACACCCAACAACCAGAATCATGATACCATGATTCTTTATCGCCTATATAGTTACCTTTCCCAAATCCCATTTGTTTTAATATATCTCTATTAATCATGTTTTGCTCCTTAATAAACGAAAGCATCTCGCGGTAGGAACACCGGTTACCCAGCGCCCCCCCGCACAGACCCGGACGTGCGGTTTTCCCGCATCCGGTTCCTCGGTTGTACTCGCTTTCGCGTAAAGCGTTGCATTATGAAAATACCCGATGTCGTTTGGTCGCTACTGGGAGTCTGGGTTTTGAAAGTCCAAGCCGTTTTATGGCTATAGTGAAAGCTTTCCAGGTAAAGCTCTTACGCTTTCCACCTCGTCGGTTTAACCACTTGAAAGCACATTGAACTGCCCAACCATAGAACACCCATAAAGACCTTAAGTTCCCGACCACACTGTAATAATTATAATGTCCGCGTAGCCGTCTGTTTAAGGCCGTTATGAATTTTATTCCCTTTAAATGACGATTTTCCTTTATCCAATCCTTGATGCGTCTGCAGGCACCTTGTAACTTTTTGCGTGCGGTGCGCTGCATAACTCTTGGCATCCCTTTTTGGTCCTTGGTCCAGTAAGTTTCAAAACCCAAAAAGGTAATCCGTCTGCGTCTGCTCGGATGAAATCGACTGAATCTCATCATCCCTGTTTTCTCAGGTGCTACCGAAAGGTCGAACTTAGCAAGTCTTTTAGGCAGTGCCTTGAAAAACTTTATGGCATCTTTACGGTATTGAAATGCACAGACAAAATCGTCTGCGTATCTCATTATCAGAACATCACCTTGACAGTGAGCTTTGACAACCTTTTCGAACCATAAATCAAGCGCAAAATGCAGATAAACATTGGCCAACACGGGCGATACAATACCACCTTGCGGTGTTCCTGTTTCCGGATGGATAACCATACCATCCGTATCCAGGATGCCTGCCTTCAGCCATTTGCGGATTAAGTTTAAAAACGCCGCATCATCGATTCTTTCCTTGAGCATCCGTAATAGCCACCCATCAGCAATTCTAATTATGGCTTTTAATGATGGCCATCAATGTTGCTTTCGGCTTGGTTTCTGCCCCGGTTATAAGAAATCAGGCCAAGTGAGTAGAAAACGGCCAAAGGCTGATCAAACCAACGCAACTTTTTGATGCAGAACATTGTTTCCCCTTTCTTGCAGCCGCTTTTCGGGCAAACGTATACGTTGATGCCAGGAAGTTCGGTTAACCTTCCACACCAAATAAATCTAACTGATTATCATACCTAAAATAAGGCCGTTATCTAACTGGTATCAATAAGTTCTATTTCAAGGCCGCGTATCATAAAAGTGAGCATCTCATCCCAACTATCAAAACATATATATCGGGTCAGGGCACGGATATCGTCAAAAAAGGTCTTTCGAGCAGGAAGGTTGTCACGAATCAGTTGATATTTTTCATCCATCATCCCAAGCACTGTGTGAAACAGAAAGGCAAGAATGTTTAAGGTTGATAAAAGAGAGGCCAGGTTCTTCTTGCCATGACCAAAGTTGTGCTCAAGATGGTACCCCTTGGTTTTAAGTACGTTATTGTTTTCATTCTCTACTTTCCAGCGTGCACGACCTGCTTCTACAATCTCTTTTACATTTTCTTTTTTGATCTCATGATTGGTAACAAAAACGTTTTTATATACGACGGTACCATCTTCAAGTGTTGTAATTAGTTCACACCAGTTTACATATAGAGCATCCTCACTGTCACGCAAAGGCACTTGATTAACAAAACGGTACGTATCAATCTCATAACATTTTCCTGTCCAGCGCTTAATAATCAGGATTTGAATTTCTCCCATGTTCTCAAATTCTGCTGTCCATTCATAGAGAGTTTTATGAGAATCAGGCTTGCAGACTAAAATAAAATTAAACCCTTCTGTTAGGATACTCTCGCATATCGGTTGATGACAGTATAAATCATCGCCCAAAATGGTAACTCCAAGATCCTTATACTGCGGGCCATATTCGACAAACCATCTTTTAGCTGCCGCATTCTCACAGTCCTGTTTCTTGTGACCATCTTGTGGCTTAATAAACTCCGGCTGCAAAGCTATGACTTTGTCATTGCCAGGGGCTACAATTACCGGTGTAATTACGGTGTGAGAATAAGTCACAGTTCCATTCCTATGTTTCTTTTGGGTACAGTTCTCACAACAAATATTTTGTGAGGAAAAATATTGTGTTCCATCCAATGCAATCAGTAAATTATTATTGATGGAACGAAACTCCTCCAGATGACCTAATGTATTCAGCCCATCAAAAATATAGGAAAACATTGGAAACACGTGATAAGAATACACCATATCCATCAAATCTCTGATGTGGTTATCGGAAGGGATCTGGTTCATTGTGAACAGGGTCTGAGCGTTACTTTTACCTTTCGCCTTTTGCATCGTGCCTTGAAATGCAAGAAAGGATGGGCTCTGGGTAAAGAAAATCGAAAAAGCTCCTAACGCGGCGTCTTCAATAGTGTAACTAGTATTGTTCCCTGTCCGTTTATCAGGGAACTCTTCTATCACAGAGCGAAATTGATCCACAAGGCTATCAAATGTAAAAGGTTCGCACTTAGAATTATAGACTGGCATTGTTTCCTCCTGATATAACACATTTGTTGCTTATTGTCTCATATCAAGGATGTTTACACCTGTCTATAGTTAATATATTCTATATTTACAAGCAGTTATCATTTATTATGCGATTTCGGCCATTATTAACTCCGTTCTATGA
>JAJSZW010000211.1 GCA_030262895.1 Deltaproteobacteria bacterium
GAGAAACATATCTGTTCAATTTTTGTAATAATTGATTTGTATCTGTTAAAGCAGCTTTTGCAGCTTCTTCTATACCAACTACTTCAAAGTCCTTATCTCTAACACCGAATACAATAAAGCCGCCTAAAGTATTAGAAAACGCCATTGCATCTGAAGTAATGCCTAACCAATGTTTTTCATCATCTTTGTTAAATGTTTCCTTATAGTCTACATAAATATCCTCTTCTTTGTAATCCAATAAAAAATTAATTGCATCAGACGATAAAGGATCATTTGCTTCAATAATTGTTTTTATATTGATTTCTTCCGGCATTTTTTATCTTTAGGGAAAAAATGGTGTCAAATTTTGACGGGCTGTTGCCCAAATCCAAATTTGATGAAAATTAGCAATTTAGTCAAGAACTGCATTCAATAAAATCAATAAGTTAAGTTCTCACTATGCCATGATATTGTCGCGAAATGCCACAAAATCGCTTTTGGGCAACAGCTCGTTGAATAGTGAATAAAATATTACGCTATTTACTATTCAAGATTTTGACCAAAGCCCGACAGTCGTAGCCTTGCCGCCACAACGATCACAACGGTTTTCATAGAGATAGTCTATTTCCGGCCTGACCCCTGCCTTTAACCCCCTGCCTTTTCCGATGACCGCTTGGTTCGACGGTTTCACTTCTCTTGAAAGGTTGAGAATCCACAAATGATATTTTCAATTCGTTATTCGAGTCTGCCTGAATATATTCATAAATCAGCAAACTCTTCAATTATATCAAAAATTTCGGGTAAATACATTCCCTGCCCCGTATCAAGCCCCTCTCTAACCCTAAGAGGTATCTTTGCAAGAAACTCCTTGCTGTCTACTGGCTTTGTTTCCAGAAACAAGTTAATCATAGTGTCAGACAAAATACAGCCATCTGAGTTTAACTCTTTCCGAGTCATCTTTTTCTGCCTAAATTCTAAAAGTGCATCGCGGAACTCATCATCAAGATTTTTATCCTTAATTAAATCGCAAATTTTCTTGAAACTGACATCTTGTTTTTGCGTTGCCTTATCTTGAGAAATTTCTTCTTTTTCCGGCTTCCCGGATTTCATTACCCTGAACTGCTCAGCGAGCTGTTCCAGATGCTTTAACAGCCTATCCTTTTCTCTCTCCCTATTTTTAAACCAGTCTGTTGACCAAATACGATAAATATCCCATCCTTTTGAAATTAAAATCTGCTGGCGCAGGATATCCCTATCTTTAATTGATTTTGCTGAATGATAAGTAGCACCATCGCACTCCACGCCACAAATGAATTCGCCTTCCCGATACGGGTTATAAACTCCAATATCAATAAAAAATCCGGCCACACCAACCTGAGGGGCTGTTTTATAGCCATGCTGATCCAGAAGAGTCATTACCGCGATCTCAAAATCGCTGTCAGGTCCTTTCCCGGTAACAGCACCGAAATCTGCAAGAATGCCTTTTTCTACGAAATCAAGATATTTATGTAGAGTGACCACTCCTCTGGAGGAGCCCGGATGCACCCTTATGTCAATCCCCTTCATTGATGTGAATAATTCTACTCTTTCCTTTGCCCTGGTTGCAATAACATTAAGCCTCCGCCACCCAGTATCTCTGTTAATCGGCCCGAACCGCTGGTTAACTATTCCAGTATTGACATCGGGACCGTATGTAGTCGATATCATGATAACTGAACGTTCATCGCCCTGAACTGTCTCTAAGTTTTTTATAAAAAAAGGTTCTTCTGTGCCCTCTGTTGATTTTATAGCTGATTCGAGCCAGCTGTTATTTTTTTGAATTCTCTCCAATTCATCTGTTATCAGATCCCTCTGCTCCGTGTTAAATGTCGCAACTCCAAGACTTAAGTCAGGCGTCTTCTCAAAATGATTGACCACCGCCATCGCTACTTTTTGAGCTTCAAGCCGGTTTTTACCTTTGGCGTATTTTGCTCCATCAATGTAGTGATAATTGACCCCAAGGGAATTATCATTTTGGTAAGGGGAAGGAAACACTATAAGCTCATTGTCGTAGAATTCCTTATTTGAGAAGGCTATAAGGCTCTCGTGCGCCGAGCGATAATGCCATTTCAATCTTCTTGTATCGAAATTTACCTGGCAGATGTCCAAAATAGATTCAGTGTCCTCTGCAGCGGTCATATCCTCCTCTTCGACTTCACTATAAATATTTTCTGTCATAAAAAAAGAAGTCGGCGGCAACTGTTTAGGGTCACCAACAACAACAAGCTGCCTGCCACGAGCGACCGCTCCAATAGCATCTTCCAAGCGAAGTTGACTGGCCTCATCCATAACAACCAGGTCAAAAGATAGTCTCGGGCCAAGATACTGCGCAACAGAAAGAGGACTCATCATAAAGCATGGTTTCATAGCCATTAAGGCATCCCCTGCACGATTTATTAACTGCCGGATCGGCACATGGCGTTTTTTCTTGGAAACTTCGTTCATAATAAGGCAAAGGTCGGTATAATCCTTTTTTCTGCCAGAACCGTTACCATATGGTATCGACATGTTGGCCAGTATGTGACATATCCTTCTTTCGGACAGTTTCTTTATCTCTTCGCATATTCCACCTATCCTTGCGCGTATATTTTCGTAAGTAACCCTCTGAAAAGTCGCTAAGGCCGGATATTGCCTTATTATCTCTCTTGCCATGTTCTGGTAAATAATATATTGAGCATAGGAGACAGCTTCATCAAGCTTAACTGCTCCAACTTCTATCAAGCCAGCTAATTGGTCGACATTCTGCTCGGGAAACCGTTGCTTAGTAAGGTTATAATCCGACCAGGCAATTATATGTTTAAGAGAGTCAAGCTTGGCCTGGAGTGCCTTAACGACTTCGTTTAGCTCAGTTCGTTCGTCCTGCTGTCCAGACCATACAATAAAATCCAAGTTCCCTTTTTGCAGCATTCTTTTCTTGAATTTTTTTGTTTCCACATGAAAATGAGAGGCTCTCAAAGCTAATTCTCTCAGCAATTCAGCCCGTTCTATCGGCTGGCCCTTTAAAATCCATTCTATATACGCTTTTCTAAGAAAGGCATCTTCGCTTTGAATTTTAAGCCAGTTCGTTGCTGCCTGAATTAAAGAAAGTTCAGTATCAACACCTTTATAAAGCTCTCCAAGAATGCCAGTATACTGAGAATCACGAGAAGTGATGATTGTATATAGATCATGAGCCGTAAGGCCCGCCCGAATACGGTCTGATAGTTCATTAAAGCTATAACTTGATGCATGACGCCGTTTGGTGAAAAACTGTAGAGCCTCTTCAAAAAGAGCTTTCTTTTCTAAAAATTCATCATTCAAGCTTGTTAACATTGACTCATCGGTGAAATGAATTCCAAGATCTTC
>JAJSZW010000212.1 GCA_030262895.1 Deltaproteobacteria bacterium
AATATTTTTGCACATTCATTCGATTCAATTTCATTTGACAGCCCTGAAGTAGTAAAGCTTTTAAATCAATTCCAATGGTATGACAGTTTTACTGGCCCTGAAGTAAAATTTGAAGATTATCCACCAGGCTCCCTTAAATATAGGTAAAGGGAACGGGACGCTCTTAACTATTTAACTTGATTGGGAGGAGGACTAAACTGTTACAATATGTCTATCTTATGCGTCTAATAAGTTAAAAAGTTAACTGCCCCCTATCTCTCTCGTTTCATCGAAGCCGGTCGGAGAAAGCCTCTAACCTATGATAGCTTTACAGTACTGGCCTGTGGCCCTTTTTCTCCTGATTCTTCAACAAAACATACCTTAGTTCCTATATTAAGGTCTTTAAACTTATCCTCTATTACACTGTTTCGATGGAAATATATCTCCCGACCATCAGATGTGGTCAGAAATCCATAACCCTTTTCCTGGAACAGAGCGCTTACAAAAGCAAGAGGTTTTTCTTCGTGGTGTTTCACATCCCCGCGCAACCGCTCAGTGTATTTTTCAAGCTGACGACAAGCCGCACGGAAGGCATTTCCGATAGCAACATATAAATCTTCATGTGTCTCTCTTGTAACAGCTAATTCTTTGCCAGGCATCGTAATATCTATCCGCACATTATATAAAAGTCCTTTGTGATGATGGCGATGAGGGGCTTCAACCAGCACACTACATCTCATAATTTTATCGTAACAAAGATCCAATTTTTCCGCTTTCTCGCGAATTGTGTCTTCGATTGCCTCGGTAAGTTCAAAGTTTCGGGCGGTAATTTGTAATGGAACTTTCATTCTATTTCCTCCTTATTTCCAATAGAAACAGCAAGTTGCCATAGTTTATTCATCTTCAGGCGGTGGTCGATCGGGAAACATATAAGGGACTTCCTTTTCTTGTGACTCAAACACATCGTCTGTGATCTCATCAACATTAACGCTGGGAGGGTAATCGGCTCTGCCGGGGGAGCGATCCTCCCTCTCCCATATCAGTTCAGTGGTTTGAAGATGATCAACAATGGACGTAAAGCCCATTATATCTCTTAGAATCCTTAGTAGAATTTGGTGCTCTTTCTCGCTCGGGACAATGCCCTCAAGATAAATTATTTTATTTTTACAGAAGACCTTGAGTTCTTCAACATCGAGCCGACCGTCATTGCGTAGATGTTCAAAAATCAACCGACGCAGTTGTTCGCTGGACAGGCCCTTATACTCGCTGGGTAGTTCCTCACAGACAATTACCTCTTCAGCCCGAGGCAACCTCTTTTGTTCTTCCTCATACCTGTGTGCACATTTGCGACACAGGCGAGTTGCGGGTAACACCTCCAGCCGTTTCAAAGAAATCAATTTCTCACAGCTTTCACACACCCCGTAGCTACCAGCGGCAATTCTACACAGTGATAGATCGATTTCTTCGATTTGCATCTTTTCACGTTCATCCAACTGGTCGTAAAGAGTGGTTATATCAGCCTTTTGAGCTTCTTCTTCCAGTTCAATATCGCGTTCTTCCAGCACCTTCCAATCAGATTCAAGCCGCCGAAGCCTTTCAAAGATCTCATTGCGCTGTTTGAGGAGCAATTCTCTATGACGTACTATATCTCGTTCGTACATGGTTATTTCTCCTAATCGGTAACATGTCGTATATAAAGAACAACTCGATATCTCTTGTCTTGATACCTATTAATTTCACTCGACTATCTTTAGAAAAAGTTTGACAGGCATTATTATCACTAATTATTTTAAGGTGTTCAAAAAGAAACTTGTTTATGATTTGATATTTTTATAAACCTTTCTTTTTTAATTATATTAAAGTTCTCTACTTTTTTGCAAGTAAAAATTTAACATTCAGACTAAAACTTGTTGGTTCAGCAAAAGGGTAAAGGGGCCGCTTGGTGGAAGGTTGAGATATGTACATATTTGGGGAAGGTTCTTTACTAATTAGACTAATGTTAAGGCTCAACCTGAGTAGTTACCAGCCTTCTTTCTTGCAGACCCCGCAGACATTGCATGATTTCATAGGGCATGGTGCAGTCTCTTTACCATCCAGGGCTTTCTTATATTCCTGTTTTAGAAAAGACTTTTTTACTCCATGGTCTATAAAGTCCCAGGGAAGCAATTCTTCCAAAGATCGCTCTCTCAGCACGTAAAAATCCGGATTTATCGGTGTTTCCTTGAGCGTTTGCGCCCAGTTTCCATGATTTTTATTAGCTAAAGTCAGAATTTCTGAAACCCTGCGGTCACCGCGTGAAAACATAGCCTGGATATAAGCCCAGCGCGGGATATCCGCATGAACACGGACGTTTGCAACTCTTTTCAAACCATCCTTTATCATCTTTATTTTCTTTTTCAAAGTGCGTTCATCATCCATTGCAACCCACTGAAAAGGAGTAAACGGCTTTGGGACAAAAGAATTAACGGTTACAGTTATTCCCCCTATTCGCTTTTTAATCCTGCTCGATTCGAGGAATTGATGTTTTATTTTTTTGCACAGTTCTATGACAGCTTCTACATCATCCATTGTTTCTGTTGGAAGACCGATCATGAAATAGAGCTTTAAGTTTGGGATACCGCCCGCTACAAGGGCCTCAGCGGCATTAAGTATTTCTTCTTCTGTAATGCCTTTATTAATTACCTTACGCATACGTTCAGATCCTGCATCAGGGGCAATTGTAGCTGTTTTTACTTTGCTTCGCCTCAGTAAAGATATAAGCTCAGGGCTAAGTGAGTCAGCCCTGAGAGAGCTGAACGATATTCTAATATCCTTATTATTAACATAATCATAAAGTTCTTTCATGCTGGGAAAATCCGACACTGCAGCTCCTACAAGACCAATTTTATCGGTAAGCAAAACTCCCTGGTCCAAACATTTTGCAATAACCGGGAAAGACCTGAATCTCGGAGGCCTGTAAACATATCCGGCACTGCAGAAGCGGCAACCATGCGGACAGCCCCTGCCTGTTTCTATCAAAAATGTGTTATCAAAGGTAGTATGCGGGGTTATTATACTGCTGCAGGTTGACACCTGGGAAAGGTCTTTTAGATACGTCCGCCTGATATTGACAGGGACATCAAGTAATGGTTCAAAGGAGCGAATTGTTCCATCTTTATTATAGGTTGTTTCGTAAAACGCCGGAACATAGGTGCCTGGCACTTTGCGTACTATATTTTTTAAAAGAGATCTTCTGCTTATATCAGCATCAAAACAGCCAATAAATTGTGGAAGCATTAATTCCGCCTCCCCGATCAAAAAACAATCGATAAATGATGAAATAGGTTCCGGGTTTAAAAAGCAGGCAACTCCCCCTGCAATAACAAGAGGATGGGG
>JAJSZW010000213.1 GCA_030262895.1 Deltaproteobacteria bacterium
CTTACAACGGCACTTACCATTTTATATGTCATAGATGCCATTTCGAGGAGCAAAGCGACAAGAAATCTTATTATAAAACAAGTAGTTAAAGATTCCTCCCTTCGGTTGGAATGATAAGCGTCGTTGCAGGGTTAAAACTATTTTGTTAATTATTCAAAACAGCCTCAATGTACGGCATTTAATCGTTTGAACTATTTATATGGTTTTTTTGTAACAAAACCTGGGCACATTATTTGCTTACAAGTCTTTATTGTAAAAAAGCAGGTGCGGGATAAATCAAATTGTTTGCTCAAACTCATATCCATACCAAAGTGAAAGTAATGAATAAAAAAGCTGTTCAAAGAGAAAAGTTGCCCCCTCTTGGTCTCCTGGTATCTACTGTTGCTCACGAAATCAAGAACCTGAACAACTGCACGACCTTTAATACACCTATCCTGAGAGAATACCTGGAAAGGCTGACTCCTATCCTTGACGATTATGCCGGGAATCATCAAAATCTTGATTTATTCGGCATGACTTACCCTGAGTTCCGTAAAGACATTTTTAACCTTGTGAATAACCTCGAGACTGCTTCCAGCCGCATCAACGAAATCATATCTGACCTGATGGAATTCGTCAAAAATGGCTATAAGGGAGAACTGTGTTGGCTTGACCTGAACCAGGTTGTCGAAAAAGGGATTGCTGTTTGCCGGAGTCAAATAAGTGAAAGAGTAAAATCCTTTGGTGTCAATATCTCCGAGAACCTTCCTCAAGTTTATACAGATCCGAAGGCTCTGGAGCAAATCCTGGTCAACTTTCTGATTAATGCCGCACAGGCTGCTGATAAAGAGAATTCCTGGGTAAAACTCAGTGTAAAACCGGGGAAAAACATAAGGCGGGATTATTTGATTATCGAGGTGAGTGATAATGGATGTGGTATAGATATTGCGGCACATGAAAAGATATTCAACCCTTTCTTTACCACCAATGCATCTGGTAAGGGAACCGGTCTGGGTCTGTTTGTCAGTAACAGCCTGGCTGAAGCATTGGATGCTCGCATTGAGGTGGAGAGCACCCCAGCCAAAGGAAGCTCCTTCAGGATAATTTTACACAAAGGGAATTCCAGTTTGAGAAAGGATTGCACCCGGGCGCCGCGCCAACTCGCGCCAGATCTTGTCGCCTCAGCTATTTGAACCTAAGTTGAAATCTATAAAAAGGCATTTCGATGGAAAATAGCATAGTCATTATCGACGATGAACCTCTTTTCCTGGATAGCGTCAGGAGAAGATTGATCACATCCGGCTTTAAAAATGTCCGATCAGAGCAAGACCCCAACAAGGCGGCAGCTCTTTTTAAAGAGGGGAGGTCTTTTGATGTCGCCCTGATCGATATAAACATGCCGGGGACGAGCGGGATAGAACTGCTGGACGTGATAAAGAATACCAGCCCAAACACAGAGTGCCTTATGGTAACGGCGGTAAATGAGGTGAGTGTCGCGGTTGAGTGCCTGAAAAAAGGCGCCTGTGATTACCTGATCAAGCCGATCTCCGGAGATAATCTTGGTTTGGCGGTAAAGTGTGCCCTGGAAAGGAAACGGGTGCTTGATATCCTGCACCCGAGAAAAAAGATGACATCCACGGCATTGACACACGTGGAGGCCTTCAGGTCTATTATCACAAGGTCATCGAACGTACTCAAGATATTGAAGGAAGCAGAACTTCATGCGGCAAGCGACATACCAATCTTGATTACAGGGGAAAGTGGAACCGGCAAAGAACTTTTGGCCAGAGCTGTCCATTGCGCCAGCTCCAGGACAAAATTTTCCTTTACACCTATTAATATGGCATCCATCACGGGCAGCTTGTTTGATGCAGAGTTTTTTGGCTGCACAAAAGGCGCCTTTACAGGAGCTGAAAAGGCTCGAATAGGCCACCTGGAACAAACCAACAAAGGCACACTGTTTTTGGATGAAATAGGCGATCTGGCACTCGACCTCCAGGGAAAACTGCTTCGGGTCTTGCAGGAAGGAGAATACCTCAAGTTAGGAACCAGCAAGCCTCAAAAAACGGACGTCCGCTTTATCTCAGCCACCAATATAGACTTAGACCGATTTAAGCACAAGGGGATGTTTCGCAAGGATCTTTACTACCGTCTCAAGGGCGTATGCCTGCACCTTCCGCCCCTCAGGGAAAGAAAAGAAGACATTCCTTTGCTGGCAGACAAGTTCCTGAAAGAATTTTCTGATATTTCCTTTAAGGAGGGTATTAGTGAAAAGGCCGGCATATTACTTATGAATTACGACTATCCTGGAAACATCAGGGAACTTAGGTCTATTCTCCAGTTGGCCGTAAACCTGGCCCAGGGCAGGCAGATCTCCGCCAATTTTCTTCCCACCCACCTGCGAAAGCGAAAACCTGTTGCAAGGAGCTATTCTCAGAAAGAAGAGGGCGGCTCTATTGCTCCCCTTGAGGAAGTGGAAAAGGCACATGTTCTCAAGGTTTATGAGCAGACGGGCAGAATAAAAACTCAAACAGCAAAACTTCTATCCATTGGCTTGAACACCCTCCGCAGGAAATTGGAAGCCTATGGTGTAGCATAATGAAGGTGGAAGGCTGAAGGCTGAAGACTTAGGGTAAGGGGATAGAATTTTTATGCATAAACAACAAATTGCAATATCCATAGTTTGTCCATTCTTTAATGAAGAGAATATGGTTGATCTCTTTATGAAAGAAATTACCGCTGTACTAAATGAACTGGATAAGACTTTTGAAGTCGTTTGTGTAAATGATGGAAGTACAGATAATACGTTAGCAAAACTTCTTCAAGCAAAAGAAGATTACCCAAATATGAAAATTATAAATTTTTCTCGAAATTTTGGAAAAGAAGCGGCTTTGACTGCTGGATTAGACTATGCAAAGGGCGAGATGATTATTCCCATTGATGCGGATTTGCAGGACCCACCAGAGCTTATTAAGGATTTTATTTCCTACAGGGAAAAAGGATACGATGTAGTTGTGGCAAAAAGAGTTGATCGTTCTACCGATAGCATTGCCAAGAAAATTACTGCTCAACTTTTTTACAAATTTCATAATAAAATAGCTCAAACTAAAATTCCGGATAATGTAGGTGACTACAGACTTATAACAA
>JAJSZW010000214.1 GCA_030262895.1 Deltaproteobacteria bacterium
TAATTTTAAAGAGTAAGGAGTAAGGTATGAAAAAGGTAATTTGTTATTTTATAATCATGTGTTTTAGTATGGCTTGTCCTGGCATGGCATGGCAGTATTGCCAGCAGCAATAGCAGCAGAACTGACGAGCGGTGAAGAACAAGTTATGTTTTCAAAAGAAGTTCTTCAGGAAACACTGAACAGAATCAAAACTAACCTGGCAGCAGATTTGCCAAGTACAACCGAACTTATTTTCCTTGAGGACATAAGGAATGAGCTCAAAAGGCAACTTTTAGAAGTAGAAAACACGATTGAAGAAGATCTGGCAGCACTACCCGATATTCCTATGGAGGAGTTTAATACTGAATTTGATGAGATACTGGACAATGCCAGAAGGCTGATTTACGAGCTTGATAACATTATCATCAGCCCATCAATCGAGCAAATTGATTCTGTTTTGGAATTGATAGAAATACTTGAGCCAGAAATACAAAACGAAATCCTGGCTACCAAACCGGAATTACCTAACAGGATAGTAGATACAAGAGTTAACGTGTTTAAAGAACGTCCGGTTAAAGCTACAGGTGCCCCGGTAACAGAAGCAGACATTGCGGAAACTGATGAGGTTGTCTTTACACCAGCAATAGAAGCATTAGCGTCAGAACTGGAAAATGATGTTGTGAAAATCTTTACATGGGTAAAGTTCAATATAGACCACGAGCCCTATTATGGAAGCATCAAGGGTTCAAACGAAACATTAGTTGATATGGCAGGTAATGATTGTGACCAGAGTTCTCTTTTGTTAGCATTATTGAGAACTTCCGGCATACCTTCCAGATATGTAAGAGGTGATGTAGAACTTAAAATAGAAGATCTGATGAATTGGACTGGTGGTAAGACACCAGAGGCTGCCATAGCAATAATGCAGAGGAATAAAATTCCTACTGAAGTTATATATAAGTTCGACGAGCCAGAAGGAGTAATCTTTGACCATATATGGGTTGAAGCATTTGACGGTCATAACTGGAGACTGATGGACCCTTCATTTAAGACTTATGTCTATACCGAAGGAGTACATTTCGATATTAATGAAGATGAGGCGAATAGCTTTATCGATAATATGAGGAACTTTCTAAACACAGAGGGCAATATAATCTCAATCAATAAAACAGTAACAGACGGATATCTTGATGCACAAATAGCCAAATTTACCGATGAAGCTGCCCTTTTAACAAAGGGTGAGCTCTTAGGCGAAAGAAAAATATTGATATCAGAAAAAAAGACCTTGCCGCCATACCTTGCAAGAGGTATTATAGGGGATAGAAAGCCTGCAGAAGAATTCTCTGTAATGCCTGATGATATGCAAGTCAAAGTCAGAGTAATAATGCCAGGTGGTAATGAACTTATTATGCCTTTAGCTACAATGGCTGGGAAAAGGGTATCACTGGTTTATGTTGGTGCTTACCCAGGCCATCAAGCATATATTGACTTAGTTGGTGGTATTCATAATCTAAGGCACCCATACACTGGGGCAATAGTAATGAAACCGGCACTACAAATTGATGGTGAAACAGTGGCCGAAGGAGCGTTTATTGGTTTGGGTAGGACTGGACAGTCTGTACGTGTTGGATTTCTCAGACCTGGTATCTATGATCCGTCAAACCCTATTTGGGAAGAGACAAACAAACCATTACTTTCTGGTAACAGGTATAATATCTCTATTACTACCCAAAGAACGTCTACTGATGAAATAATCGGATTGGCTGAAGCGTTAGAAAGTGGAGCAATAGGCCTTCCTGTTGATGATCAAATGACAAATGAAATGATTGACGAAAGTCTACGTTTATCAGGTATGTATTACTTTGCCATTTCGGATGAATTTTCAGACTATGCATCAAAAGCCCTTGATATAGTACCAGTAAATCATATATCAATGGGATACATCTGTGATGAGGTAAAACCTGTTTGGGTGTATTTCCTTTGGATTCCGTTGTACATTGACAGAATAGCTAGAAGTGGAGCCCATATTGATGTGGTAAGAAATGTAGTATGTCCTACGTCTGCCACAGGAGTTAGAGCTGATGAGGTGTCATGGATGGGAATGGTAGGTTTCATAGGCACTAATATGGAACATCTCATGTTAGAGTTGCTTTATGGTATTGAGGCTGTATCAACTGGAAAAATATTTGCAAAAGCAGCCGAAGCTGGAGTACCAATTCATATACTTGACGATCCAGAAACGTTGGAAGCTGACCTTGCACTAATTTCAGCTTACAATGTGACCAAAAACCATATACGATCTCATGTAAATGCTGGATACATAGCGATGATACCACAACATAGCATTTCAGTAGAAAACTGGTATGGGCAAGGTTGGATGGTCCTTAATGAAGCGACTGGGGGTGCTGGTTATATGATTTGTGGAGGGTTAAATAATGAGACCACTATGGTAAATGGTGGTAGTTTAACACAAGCACTACACCATCTAATCCACAAGTTGTTACACTTGACACACTCCATTAAAGCAATAGCGGCAGGTACTGGAATACTGGTTACCGCTCTTCCTATTTTGTGGGCTGCTCTATTTGTATTAGGGGAGATTGCAACACTAGGACCGGCAATAATATTTTTAACCTCAGGGTTCCTTTGGGTAATCGGAGTAGCCTTACTTTGTACAGCATTCGTTGTACTTAAAACACTACTCAATAGTTTTCCTGTGGTGCGTCTTATTAGACGAAGAGAATATGCTTATGCCTAAACCAACACCAAAAGGTAGGTTAGAAAGGTGGTTCGACCGCCTCGCTATATGTTATGACAGGCGAATGGATAATGCGCAAAGAAAGCGCAGAATAAAGTATGGAGAACCAGATACCGACATGGAAGATATGCTTAGCGGTATTATTTTTGATATAAATAAAATGTTAGGGTTCGAAGAAGATCCAAAGAACCTTAAAAGATTTATTAAATAAATAAAACTAACAGAAAGAATGGTATAAGATCTGTGTAGACCGGTGCTGTTGTTTTATAGCAATGGCACCGGATT
>JAJSZW010000215.1 GCA_030262895.1 Deltaproteobacteria bacterium
CCCAATAGGTTGTTGGCATAATTAGCGAAATTTGCTCATTTGCTACTCCTTCGTTAAGTTGTGGGACAACTCGACCTTGGAGTAACAAATGTTGTTCAGATGGTAAAACCACTGAACTGTGACCTGGCCCTGAGGGCCAGGTTTTCTATGTTAGAATAAAGAAGCGCGAACAATTCAGTGCTCGTGCCAAGATAAATTCGAGACCTTGGAATTGGTAGAAATCCCAATTAGAGATGTGCAATTGTAAAGTTGGTGATTGGGGCGTGATCCAAGAGCTTTAGGAGGAAAAACAATAACTGATTTCGGTCGCACAACCGCAAACGTAGCTGCATGGAATTTTTCCGGGTTTTATCCGATTCCGGCTGATAGACTGGAGCTACAAGTCGATGGGCTTGCAATGCCTTGATACAGAAGTCGTCGCGCTTGTCGAGATTAGGAAATAGGGTGACCCAATTGTCTGTCATGTTAAGAAAGCTTGAAAAGAACAACTTCCCCCGGGCAGTTAAAACGGACGGGCACTCCGGACGTTCCAACGCCGGAGCTGGTGTAACCGTGCATCTCCTTGTATTTCCACAGGCCGCCGGCCATTCTTCTGGGAGCGCGGCTGTGCGTAATAATAGGGCCGTCATAAAAGGGGAGGCGAATCTGCCCTCCATGAGTATGCCCGCACAGATAAAGGTGGGCCATGTGCTGAGCAGCATCCCTGTAAGCCTCAGGCGAGTGGGCGATAAAGATGTTGAATGCGTCTTTGGGCACCTCATTGAAAGCTGATTTCAGATCGTGCGTTCTATAATAGTGCGGATCATCCACACCCACCAGCCAGATAGTCTCGTTGTTACGCTTCAAAGGATAGGCATCATTTACAAGCATACATATGCCGGCATCCTCAAGATCAGGAATAATCTCAATGCAGTCGTGATTTCCAAGCACTCCAAAGACACCGTCTTTTGCCTTGATGTTTTTGACTATCTGCCGAAGCTGTCGAGTGGCCGGAAATGAGGATCCATACATTTCGGCGCGAATATCTCCTCCTATAATACAACAGTCACATTCTATACCTGAAACAATATCGATGACACGTTCAGTAATTCCTGACAAGCCATCAAGATGAAGATCGCACAGAAAGAGTATGCGGTAGGAATCAAACGAGGCAGGCAGATCCGGAAATCGTAAATCTATTTGGCGAAACCTCACATCTAATGCGTTGCGGACACCTATATCATACTTGTTGATAAGTTTAAAAAAACCGGCCGTTATCCATTCATAATAGATAATATTTTCAAAATTAAGATAGCGCTGCAAAGGTGGAAGGGCAATGTGACATGCACGCCATGCCTTGAAACGGGTGCTGGATTTTACAAGGCGCAGATTCTTTTCATGGGGTGCCGGGAGGATTTCTTTCTTAAAAAAGAGTGCCCCAAAATGTGTAATCGGAACAAAAAGGACAAGCAAAATAATAATCAGAGCCCAATCCAGTGAAAAATAATACTTAACAAACAACAGAGGAAAAAGGCCCTCAAATAGTTGATCAAGGAGCGGTACCGCAGTGCCGCTCGCCAGTTCAAACCTTCTTTTAAAAAAACTGCTCAGTGAATCTCCCAGCATTGAGAAGAATGCAATACAGAACCCCACAATGAGGGGCAGCCCCAAAAATCCACTGAGTAAAGTTCCCGCTGCTATGCTTCCAATAATTCCGCGGATAGTTTTGTGGCTGCCCAGCAACGGTTTTCCGTCCAAAAATGTCCGGTTCCAGTCGATCGGCCAATTCCATCTATCTTCCAATAAAAATGCAATAACAGGAGGGGCTGCATTGACGGCAAAAAGAAGGATTATGATCTTAAGGCTGATGGGTATAATGATGGAATCTCCTTATTCAGGTATATTTTGGAAAATAATGTCGTCACCCTTTGCATCAGCTTTTATAATTGTATTTTCAGTAAATTTCCCCTTGAGAATTTCTACAGCCAGAGGATTTTCAATATATTTTTGAATCGCGCGCTTTAAGGGTCGTGCTCCGTAAACCGGGTCATATCCCTTTTCAGCTAACAATCTGACTGCGCTTTTTGAAAGCTCAAGTTTAACATTTCTTTGCTCAAGTCTTTTAAGAAGCTTTTCGATCTGAATCCTCACAATTTTACCAAGCTGGTCAGTCGTAAGGTTGTGGAAAATAATAATTTCATCTATTCTGTTCAAGAATTCAGGTTTGAAGCCGGCTCTCAGAGCTTCTGTTACCCTGTTTTCCATTTCTTTGCGGTCGTATGCTCCAAGTTCCTGTATCCAATTACTGCCTACATTTGAAGTCATTATAATTATAGTGTTTTTAAAATCTACAGTTCTCCCGTGACCGTCCGTCATCCGTCCGTCATCAAGAATTTGAAGCAGCACATTAAAAACCTCGGGGTGGGCTTTTTCTATTTCATCAAACAGCACCACTGAATAAGGACGTCTTCGAACCGCCTCTGTGAGGTATCCGCCTTCTTCATACCCAACGTAGCCGGGAGGCGCTCCTATAAGCCTTGCTACAGAATGCTTCTCCATATATTCCGACATATCAATTCTTACCATTGCCTGTTCGCTGTCAAAGATGAATTCTGACAGAGCTTTTGCCAGCTCGGTTTTGCCGACTCCCGTTGGTCCCATGAAAATGAATGATCCTATAGGGCGATTTGGATCCTGCAGACCGGAACGAGCTCGGCGGACTGCATTTGATATAGCCGATATTGCCTCATTTTGTCCGATAACTCTTTCGCTGATGCGGTCCTCCATATGCACAAGTTTTTCCCTTTCACCTTCGAGCATCTTGCTTACAGGGATTCCTGTCCATCTGGACACTACCTTGGCAATGTCTTCAGCATCCACTTCTTCTTTAAGCATTTTTTTGTCTTTTTGAAGTTCTGAGAGTTTTCTTTTTGCCTCGTCAAAACGTTTTTTAAGTTCTGTTGCCTTGCCGTATCTTATTTCAGCTACTTTTGCCAGATCTCCTTCTCTTTCTGCGTGTTGTTCTTC
>JAJSZW010000216.1 GCA_030262895.1 Deltaproteobacteria bacterium
AGAACTTATTGAGAAGTTACTTGTTTTAATATATAATATTTTGAGATTGCCTCTTAGTAACCGTTCACGGTTGTCGGTTTACAGTTAACAGTTTTATGTTTTGAGCAACCGTGAACCGTAACCCGTTACTTTTTTTAATAAAGCATTATCTTTTTAAGCGCTTTAATCTGGTCTCTCAGCTCTGCGGCTTTTTCAAATGCAAGTTCTCTTGCCGCCTGATTCATTTCATCTTCCATGGCTTGTATAATATCATTTAGGCTATCAGCAGATTCATACTCTGCAAGTGTTTCTGATACATTATCAACCTGTTCATGATCGGTCTCATAAACGGTCTCAAATATAGATGCTATATTCTTTTTTATAGTTGTCGGGATAATATCGTATTTTTGATTGTAATCCTGTTGTATTTCCCTGCGCCTGTTTGTTTCGTCCATTGCCTGTTTCATTGATTTTGTAACATGGTCAGCATACATTATTACCATACCGCCGACATTTCTGGAAGCACGTCCACATGTCTGAACAAGTGATCTGGCTGAACGTAAAAATCCTTCTTTATCAGCATCCAGTATTGCCACAAGTGAAACCTCGGGTATGTCCAGGCCCTCACGCAGCAGATTTATTCCAACAAGCACCTGAAACTCGCCCATTCTGAGGTCCCTTATAATTTCCATTCGTTCTATTGTATTGATGTCAGCGTGAAGATAACGTACTTTAATTCCCAGATCAGCATAATATTCAGTAAGATTTTCTGCCATACGTTTCGTAAGGGTAGTTACCAGTACTCTCTCATTCAGCTTATCGCGCTTAATAATTTCATCATAAAGATCATCAACCTGATTCTCTGCTTTCCGCACATCAATTGCAGGATCAATAAGGCCTGTGGGTCTTACAATCTGTTCGACAAGAGCATGTTCTCCTTTTTTGAGTTCATATTCAGCAGGAGTTGCTGAAAGATAAATCGCCTGGGATATTTTTGTCTCAAATTCTTCAAACTTTAGAGGACGGTTATCCAGAGCTGACGGCAGCCTGAATCCATACTCGATAAGTGTTTCCTTGCGAGACCTGTCACCCGCGTACATAGCTCGAACCTGTGGAACAGCGATATGGCTTTCGTCAATGCATACAAGAAAATCATCCGGGAAATAATCTAAAAGCGTGGGCGGAGGTTCTCCCTGCTTTCTTCCCGTAAAATGTCTCGAATAATTTTCAATTCCATTGCAGTATCCAAGCTCCTGCATCATTTCAAGATCGAAATTGGTTCTTTCTTCTATCCGCTGTGCTTCTATCAGCTTGTTTTCATGCCTGAAATATTCAATTCTGTCTTTAAGTTCCACGATGATCGATTTGGTTGCTCTTTTTAAAACATTTTTTTTACTGACATAATGGCTTGCCGGATAGATAGATATATTTTTAATGCAATTAATCACATTACCTTTTAACGAATCAATTTCTGATATGTTTTCGATCTGATCCCCGAAAAAATCTATCCTTACTGCTAAATCATCTTCATAAGATGGAAAAATTTCCACCCTGTCACCCCTTACCCTGAATACTCCCCTGTGGAAATCAAGATCGTTGCGGTCATAATGAATGGCAACAAGATCTGAAATAAGTTTATCGCGGGATAGTTCAGTACCGGTTTCAAGATTAATTCTCATTGCAAGATATTCTTCAGGAGCGCCGAGTCCAAATATGCAGGATACACTTGCCACCACAATAACATCCCGTCGCGAAAGAACGGATCTTGTCGCGGAATGGCGAAGTTTATCAATCATTTCGTTTATTGAAGAGTCTTTTTGTATATAGGTATCGCTGGCAGGGATATATGCTTCAGGCTGGTAGTAGTCATAGTAACTTACAAAATATTCAACAGCATTTTCCGGGAACAGTTCCTTAAACTCGCTGTACAGTTGTGCGGCTAATGTTTTGTTTGGAGCTAAGACTATGGTTGGTTTTTCAACTTTTGCAATAACGTGAGCAATGGTAAATGTCTTACCGGATCCTGTAACACCCAGAAGAACCTGGTGCTTTTTTCCGGATAAAACACCTTTGCTTAAAGATTCTATCGCATAAGGCTGATCCCCATTAGGTGTGAAATTTGATGTCAGCTTAAAGGAAGACATAAAGATTTAAATTCAGATACATCCATGATTTTTACAGAGGGAAAAGAAATATTTTCAAGAATACTGAAATGCTTATCATGGGTAATTATCGCATCTGCATTTGATGCTATGGCACAATCTACGAATTTATCATCATCCCTGTCATTTTGTATTAGATTCCAGTTGTAGTACACATTAACTTGAATCACATTGGGAAGCAGAAGAAGTGTTCGGATAACATTCCGGGCTACAGTGGCGGAATACTTATCCGAAATAATCTCCTCATATTCTGAAAGGATATCTGTTGTGATGGCGAGCTCAAATTCATGATGAATTAATCCTTGAAATATCCAATGATACTGTGACTTACTGGAGATTGAAACCAATAAAACATTTGTGTCAATAACAAACCTTCGATTAGTTTTCATTCAGCCAATCTTCCATAGTATCTGCTGACATTTCCTTTTGATCCCAGATATTGTCAGCTTCATTAATTGCTTTTTGAGCAAAATGATTAGCCAAAATTTTTTTTACTTCCATTAAATCATCGTACTCCAAATTCGTAGAATATAATTTTATAAGTTCCATTTGAATATTGCTTAGAGTTCGTGATTTAATATTTGTGCTATTTTTCTCTTTAAATTCAACTAAAGGCATATTAAAAACCTCCCTTCAACTTTTGCAATAACGTAAGTAAATGCTGATTCCCCTTTGGCGTGAAATTTGATGCCAGGTTAAATGATGACATAAAGATTGATTGGATAATATTAAAAGATGAACGTCGAACATCGAACGTCGAATTTTGAATAAGGTATTCTGCCAATTTATAAACTGGTGAAACGAAGCGATTTCATCATTCGATGTTCAACGTTCGATGTTCGATGTCCATTTACCTTTTACC
>JAJSZW010000217.1 GCA_030262895.1 Deltaproteobacteria bacterium
ATAGTAGACTTGACCCCATTTCCTTATGACCCCATTTCCTTACATAGTAGACTTGATAATCATATAAAGGGCTGAGCATAAATCAAAAGAGTAAAAAGATTTTGCAATGTCGTAGAAGAAGTATTGCGCTTCAAGCGTGACATTTTCCTTCGGACCGCTTCGCTAAATGTCACTACAGCCTGATGCGCTTGAAAAAAAGACACCTCCCTATTCATAGTAAAAAATGCTATGAAACCAGTATGTAAGTACGTAACACTAATTTTATGGATTTAGGAGGTGTCATATGGAAACATACGCTGGAATCGATTTGCATTCAAGTAATAATTACATTGGTATTATCAATGAGCAAGATCAGAGACTTTATGGGAAACGGATACCAAACGAATTGGATAGAGTTTTGATGGCACTGGAACCGTTTAGGGATACACTGCAAGGTGTAGTCGTAGAATCAACATACAACTGGTACTGGTTAGTAGACGGTTTGCAGGAGCATGGGTACAAGTTGCACCTGGCTAATCCGTCAGCGATTAAGCAATACGAAGGTCTGAAACATACTGATGATAAATCGGATGCGTTTTGGCTGGCGCATATGAGACGTCTAAACATATTGCCTGAAGGGTACATTTATCCTAAAGACGAGCGGCCGATAAGGGATATGTTGCGCAGAAGGCTTTTATTTGTTCGGCACAGGACGTCTCACATTTTGAGTCTTCAAAGTATGATAACAAGGAATCTTGGTTTTAAGATGTCGGGCAATACGATTAAAAAGCTAAAGGAAGAAGAAGTTGAAGGAATGTTTGATTCTTCCAATCTGGTCTTTATAGCCCAAAATAATATAGCAACTATTCAGTTTTTAAAGAAGATAATTAAGGATATTGAAAAGAAAGTAAAGACTCAGGTCAAGCTGCGCAAAGAATTTGAGATGCTGCTGACAATTCCCGGGATTGGAAACATTCTTGGACTTACCATAATGTTGGAAGTAGGAAATTTAAATCGATTTGTGCAAGTTGGAAATTATTCTTCCTATTGTCGGTGTGTGGGCAGCAGCCGGATTTCCAATGGCAAAAAGAAAGGTGAGAACAACAAGAAGAACGGTAATAAATATTTATCCTGGGCATATGTGGAGGCAGCCAACTTTGCTATCAGGTATTGTACAAAAGCACAAAGCTTTTATCAACGCAAAAAAGCCAAAACCAATGGTATCGTTGCTATCAAGGCATTGAGCAACAAGATATCCAGAGCATCCTATTATGTTATGCGTGATCATGTGCCCTTTGATGAAGAGATGCTTTTTCGTTAATCAGTTTGGGTGCGGCAGTGAACCGGTAATGGGGTTGGTTGAAAACCAAAAGACTTGATTGGCAACTGCTGCACCCGCCAACAGACAGCGAACGTTATTTAGAACCTGATTCGCCTATGCCGTGAGTCTGTAAGGGGTTGGCTAATAACCACAAGATTTGTAAAACATCCAATTGAACACGGCATGGCACCGAAGATTTTCTGGGGTCCGAATGGACCAGGGGCCGTGCGTTAAGCATTGCGCTTAAAGCACAATTGTCTTGATCCGGATGGGTGACTGGCGTGGATCAGTAAAATGCTGATCACGAACCTATATAAAAGAAATAACGGGAGCGAAAAAAGGTGACAATAAAGCGAGGCTGTGCTGGTGCGAAAGTAAGAGGACAAGCGAAAAAAAAGATGTATTTTTTTGTAGGGAGGGGTGTTTTTTCTCTTGACAGGCCCTTTAATGGGTGACCCCATTTCACTTTTTCAAGTCAGAAATGAAGTTATTTATCATTTCTTCTCCAACATGATCCATAACAACAATTTTGTACCAGCTAGGGTTTGAACCATGCGTATCAGGAACTAAATTGTGTTTCGAGGCAATTTGTTTAATTTCATCCGTAGCGGCGATTGCTACTATATTCATACATTTGTTGCGGAAATATTGAATGTTTAGCTCATCAAGTGTGTTACAGATAATGTCTGTACGGCGCAGTAATTCTCGGCAAAACTCAGTACCTCCGTCAGGCCCATAAATTTTAAGAATCATCCATATTGAAACTGCATTCGCACCTGAACGACTGCCACATAATGTACTATCATGGCCTTCTACGTAACTAGCTTTACCAGTTGTGACGTAATCCATGAGTCGCCTTCCATTAGTATCAATATATTTCCGAGTCAAAAAAATACCTGTACTATATGGAGACTGAAGCATTTTGTGTGCGTCAAGTGTAAATGAGTTAATTTTTTTGTTTTTAAATGTTAGTTGGTTGTTAGGATTTGTGAATGGGTATATAAAGCCTCCGAAGGCGGCATCAACATGAATAGTGTAATTAACGTGCTTGTCATCTAGTAAACTTGTGATAGGAGCAATCTCGTCCACAGAACCAAACATTGTGGTCCCCATATTCAGTATCAAGATAAAAAATTTCTTACCACCATCCTTTGCCCTATCAATATAAGAAGATAATTCATTTAGATCTATTTGCCTTGTGGTCACATCAACAGGAATTGCCATTTGGTGTAGATTTAAGATGTGTGCCGCTTTATAAACAGAATAGTGTGTATCTTTAGAGTAAATAACATCAATTTCTTTTATGTGATCGATAAAACAATGTTGCAAAGTGTTAGCGTCTACATTTTCGGGGTCTTCTACATAATTATCCTCGATATATTTATTCCTAAACAACCATAATGCTTGAATGTTTGCTTCTGTGCCGCCAGTAGAAACATAACCATCATAACTATCTGATTCTGCGCAAAGTATTTCTTCTGCACATATACTTATTAGTTCTTTTTCGATTTGTTGCGTTCCAGCAAATGCAGATTCGCTTTCGTCAAAAGTGTGGCACCCTATATGATTCGGATTTTCTCTTAGCAGGCGCCAGTAAATTGAATCAGAAGTGATATGACTCGGGAATACCTTTTGGTCCAAGAAGGATCCAGGAAAACCCATGATAGAGTCAACGCTATATCTCCTATTTCCCTCTAGTT
>JAJSZW010000218.1 GCA_030262895.1 Deltaproteobacteria bacterium
GAATATGCAGATACACCGGGCTTGTCCAACAACCGGATAAGATCGTGGTTCGCTACGCTCACACAATCTATCCTTATTCGTTATGGCTTTCGCTAACCCAACTTTCTTGCGATATATACACCATAACTGTAGTGAGTTTTATATTTCTCATACAGTTCAATTTCTCGATTTTCCACTTCCACTGTTGCGCGTGCTCCTTCACTATTGCCATTCCGGTTAAGGAAATCCTTAAAGCTATCCTGCATAGGCCGATAATAATTATCCAGCCAACAATGCTCTGGTAAAACAAAATAGCCAATCGGAGAATAGCCGTTCTTCTCCAGTACGCCTATCTTTGAAGAGGCCACATCTATTTCGGGATATTCGCCCTTCCAATGTTTCTGGAGTTCCGACGGACGGGAGGCTGTAATCCAGGTAATCTCCGAAACAACCAGTAGTCCGCCCACTTTCAGATAACGATTCCAGTCTATTACGCCCCTTTCAAAGCCGATATTGTATATCGCACCCTCAGACCAGATAACATCATATTCCTCATCTCCAAACGGCAGATTGTCCATTGAACAAAAAAGGGTCGTTATTTTTTCAGAAAGCCCCATATTTTCGGCCCTACCTACAAGTACTTCAAGAAAGTCTTGAAGGAAGTCCACTGCTGTAATCTGAGCTTTCAATAGACGAGCGAGCAATAGGGTGGAAGCCCCCGTGCCGCAGCCTATATCAGCAATCTTTAATGGCGCAGCTCGGTCTATCATTGCCAGGCTGAGAGCCTTTTCCGTCTCTGCATCCCCGCCTGGACCCTGCCGGTTTGCACTTTTATGAAGGTCTATCAAAAGTTGATAATCTTCCACTGATCTATCCTTATCTGTTTGTAGCTATAACTGGCAAAATCAGCGGCTCGCGTCAGCGAGTCCGATGCATTTTTTGGTTCGGCTTCCATCTTGATTGCTTATGCTCCGGCAAGAGGTTCAGGAACTCCTCGAACGCTGCGTGCACTTCGCCAGCAATTCTTGCGAGGTCCCACTGTGGCTTACCGATGGTGCGCCTGTATGTCAGATGACTAATGCTGTAATTGAGATCGTCCCGGAGAGAGCTCAACAACCCCAACTGGCTCGACTTCCACCAACTGCCTTCAGGGATAGGCAGGAAATGAGCCGCCTGTATGTCGTCCTTTGGGATCGGATCTCCTGTGAAAAAATCTAGCAAATTGCGTGCGTGAAGAAGAGTTGCTTCGAGTGCGGTGTTGTACAGAACTGCGTCATGGTACTTGCTCAGCCGCAAACACGCCTCAGAGGACGCAAAAAACATGTTCAGTTCGTAAAGGACGCGAGGAGGGGCTTCTCGAAGTTGGTCATCTGTAGGTTCGTACCGTGCTCGTGCCATGGACAATACCTCGCAACTCACTCATTGGGCCGAACGTCGCGGTTCACCTGGCGCAGGGGGTTCCACAAAATTATCTAAATGCCAAGATCTTACGCGTATTTAAAATTTTTCAAAACGGCTCAGCCCCTGCGATCAGGTGAAACCGCTTTGTTATGCTTTTGTCTGTTTTTGGATTTCAAGCAATTCAACTTTTTGCTTTTCTAAAGATGCAAGTTTTCTCTTAAGGCTATTAATTTCTCTGTTAATTTTTCGCAACTTATGCTTGATCTCTTGTTTTTTTACCGCTTTGTTTCCGTGTAGCTCTGTTGCTAATGCCTCAACTTCGATTCGAAGTACTCTGAAATATGGATTACCATGAGCATAGTTTTGCCGGTATTGCAATTTACCCGCTTTCATTGCATCAATTATTTCTTCTTCTGTAAAGCCGAATTCCTTACATGCATTTTTGTGGCTTAACGTCCCACCTTGCTTGACCCACTGAGATTTTGACATTTAATACCATCCCATTTTGTTGAGCATAACGCTGAAGTGAGGGGCCAGCGGTTGCGGGGGAAACCCCGATGACAGATTCTGGCCGATCTGGCGGGCTTAATCCTTGGAGCCCGCACGTAATAGCTGGTCGCTCTCCACTGATTTGTTAAGTGGTGTCGATTTAGATTCAACATCATCATAAGGAAATAGGACTTCATATAGGGCAGCACTGATTAGAATCAGCAAGATCCCCCCAATGGCGATACCCAAAAGCCCTAAAACCGTAAGAAAAAATCCGTGGGAAGTTGAGAACACCCATAGTAACCAAAGCAAATATGAAGGTGTCCAAATTGTATATGAAAGAATTGCCATTACATATCCTTCTCTCGAAGAATCTTTATTTGGTCTTGTTATCCCACTAAGCTCGATCCTGTGATAATAGAATTTGTATATGAAAACTAAAATAACTGCTTCAAAATAGAAACATAATGATAGGCTTATTATAGATATCGCACTTTTAGAAAGAAGCAGGCTCACTTCCGGTTTTGGAATTACAAATCCTGAGAGCAGACCAGTAATTGTGACTACATCAGCTACCAGACCAATTACGGCTGTAAAGATTGTAATTTTTTCATTTCGGGTCATTTTTTTAATTTTCTACACTTAACCGTGGAAGTGAGCTGCGTAAGGGGGAACTCAGCTTTGATAAAAGGAATTAAACACCAAAATACGCAAAAGCTCAAACCGCACGACCCCCTTACGTCAGACTCAACTTACTTGTTGGCTTCTGCTCTTTAGCAAAACAACATTATTTAGGCATATTAAACGTCATATAGAACCGCAAGTGCTGCACCTTTTTGTCCAAAACCTCGAATATGGTTTTCTCCAAGGGAAAATAAACTAGGGGATGGGATCAGATCTCCGTTTCGTGCTTCGTCACGATAATAATGAAGAAGCATGACAAGTAGGGCTCCCACCGAGTTAAGTGTGTTTTTCAAATTCGCAAGTCTAAAATTTGCGTTTCTTTCATGTTTTACGGCGTTGTATC
>JAJSZW010000219.1 GCA_030262895.1 Deltaproteobacteria bacterium
GTTGTTGAATCCCCATATACCTGTTGTGGCCATAAGTGAAATTGATGAAGCCGGTTTGATCGTCAAGGCAGTTAAAGAGGGCTGTTTTGATTTTATTACAAAGCCCTTTTCACAGAAAAAAATCCAGTTATCCATTCAACGGGCACTGGAAAACAGACATCTGAGAAATGAAATTGACTACCTGAGACACGAGCAAGACGTGGTTTACGAATTTGACGGAATCATCGCTCGTAGTCCTTCAATGAAGCAAACCATTGTCACCCTCAAGAAGTTTTCCGGAACAGACTCAACAATTTTGGTTACTGGAGAAACCGGAACAGGTAAAAGCTTTTTGTCCGGGGCTATTCATTTTAACAGCGCCAGACAAAACAAGCCTTTTATTAAAATCAATTGCGCCAATATTCCGGAGTCCCTTTTGGAAAGCGAACTGTTTGGCCATGAAAGAGGGGCTTTCACCGGTGCGAATAAGACACGCATAGGAAGGTTGGAGCAAGGAAAAGGGGGAAGCGTACTTCTTGATGAGATTGGTGAAATGAGTCTGGGTCTGCAAGTCAGGATGTTAGGGGTGCTGGAGGAAAAATCATTTGAACGTGTCGGTGGAAACAGCACCATCCATTCAGACGTCAGGATCATTGCAGCTACAAACAAGAGTCCGGAAATAGAAGTAGCCAAAGGTGCATTTCGAGAGGATCTGTATTATCGTCTTAATATCTTAAGGATACATTTGCCGCCTCTGAGAGAACGAAAAGAATGCATCAAGCATTTGGCTTATCATTTTCTGGACAAGGCCTGTCGTAATTTGAAAAAAAAAATCGAGGATTTTTCCTCCGAGGCGCTGGAAGTCTTTAAATCTTATTCCTGGCCAGGGAATATCCGACAGCTCGCCAACACCATTGAAAGAGCTGTTATTCTCGAGGAGTCACATCGGATTCAGGCAGAAAATATCATCCTGTCAGAGCCGATCAAGAGGGAGTCAAAAGAGGAAGCCATCACTCATGCTCCTGTTCACTCGCTTGCAGGCCAGGAAAGGGATGCTATTTTGAGCGCATTAGAGGAGAGCCTTTGGGTGCAAAAGAAAGCAGCCGGGTTGCTTGGCATTAGCCCTCGGGCACTCAATTATAAGGTCAAAAAGCTTGGTATCACGCACCCTCACTGGAGAAAAAACACATGATTTTTTTGGTCAGTACTGCCCTCTCCATACGGTGCCATAAGAGTTACTTTAACCCCTTTGAGGTGTACGAATTGCTCATTGAAGTCGCATTGGCCTTCGGGTCCAAAATAGTCTTGAACGATTCCCCAAACAAAATGCATCAAAGTGGTCTTAAATTCCGTGAGCATGGAATCATATGAAGCCCAGTACTCAATGTCACTTTGCACTTCAATTTCAAGGTGTGGTACCTGCCTTTCTGCACTGGAAATCTTCCGGAAGGTTACGTCAATGGTACCAAAAGGTGTCAAGAAACGTTTTTCCGTTGTTCCCTCCTTGTTCACTTTTGTGGACAAGACCACAAACGGTATGTTTAAATGAATATTGTGCATCAAGTGCCTCTCTTTTTGTTGGAGTACATCCTTATTCGCCGGTTCCAATTATATAAGCAACTTTTATTCCAAGAAAGGAACTTTCTATGAATTGTGAGATGAGCTATTAGCCGTTAGCTTAACCGTCCATTTCTAATACAAAGTTTTTTACCTAATAGCTAACTGCTAACAGCTTATTGCTGGCATCCGTAAATATTGAAAAAGTGCAAACTACAAAATGAAGGATGCCTGATAAGGCAGTGAAATTATTTATCTGAAAGTCTATAATTTTAAATAAAATCAATTATGGAGGATGCATGGACTATAAGAAGACACTCAACCTTCCGGTTACAAAGTTTCCCATGAAAGCTAATCTATCTAAGCGCGAGCCTGACCAGTTGAAATCATGGAAGGAGTGCTGTTTATACGATAAGATAAGAAATGCTTCCAAAGGGCGGGAAATGTTTATCCTGCATGATGGCCCTCCTTATGCAAATGGTAATATTCATATTGGCACGGCTCTTAATAAAATTCTGAAAGATATTATTGTGCGTTCACGTCAGATGTCCGGTTTTGATGCCGTTTATGTGCCGGGCTGGGACTGTCACGGGCTTCCTATTGAGCATAATGTTGACAAGGAGCTTGGATCTAAGAAAAAAGATATTTCTCAGACAGATTTCCGCAGATTATGCAGATCATATGCAGAAAAATATGTTGATATCCAGCGTGAAGAGTTCAAGCGTCTTGGTGTTATGGGTGAATGGGACAATCCTTATTTGACGATGAATTACAATTATGAATCCATAATTGCACGGGAGTGCTGCAAGTTTGCTCTGGATAACAGTCTTTTCAGGAGCAAAAAACCTATACACTGGTGCTGCAGTTGTAAGACAGCTCTTGCGGAAGCTGAAATCGAACATCATGACGAGCCTTCACCCTCTATATTTGTTAAATTTCCTTTAATAGACGACCCTGGTATTCCGGCGTTGAAAGATAAAAAGGTTAATTTGATTATATGGACTACAACGCCCTGGACCTTACCCGCAAATCTTGCGGTAGCTCTTCACCCTGATTTTGTTTATGCAGTTGTTGAAACAGGAGATGATGAGGTCTTTATTCTTGCAAAAGATCTTGTTGATGGTTGCATGAAAATTTTTGGGATTTCTGATTTTTCCATAATCGCAGAGATTGATGCTAAAAAGCTTGAGCATAAAAAATGCCGTCATCCTCTCTATAACAGGGAATCCCTTATTATTCTTGCTTCTCATGTCACACTGGATGCAGGGACCGGATGTGTTCATACTGCTCCCGGGCACGGGCGTGAGGATTATGAAATCGGGCTCTTATATGATTTGGATC
>JAJSZW010000220.1 GCA_030262895.1 Deltaproteobacteria bacterium
GGTCCTGTTGTAAAACGGGCGCTTGAGGAAATGAAAATATACCGGAAAAGCAAGCAGGCAGAGGATGCGTTGCGGGAAAGCGAGGAGAAATATAGAACTCTTTACGATTCTTCCAGAGATGCCATTATGCTTATTGCCCCGGACAAAGTGTTTCTCAACGGAAATCCTGCTTGCGTAAAGATGTTTGGATGTCGGAATGAGGATGAATTTATTTTTCTAACCCCAGCGGCTTTATCTCCGGAATATCAGCCGGATGGAGACTCATCTGTTGAAAAGTCTCAAAAGATGATTTCAATTGCCATGGAACAAGGCAGTCATTTTTTTGAATGGAAACACAAACGAGTAGATGGAGAGGAATTTTATTCTACAGTTTTATTAGCCAGTATGAAATTATATGGTAAAAAAATCTTACAAGCAACAGTTCGCGACATCACCGAGCACAAGAAACTTGAAACCCAATTACTTCAGGCCCAAAAGATGGAGGCCATCGGCAAACTTGCCGGCGGCGTTGCCCATGATTTCAACAATATACTGACCACCATCATCGGGAATGCCGAGCTTGCGTTGATGGATGTGATCAAGGATGAATCCTTACGCACTGGAATAGAAGAGATCAAGAAAGCCGGGAAAAGGGCAGCCTCTTTAACCCGCCAGCTTCTTGCCTTCAGCCGCAAGCAGATTATTCAGCCTAAGATCCTGAATATTAATGAATTATTAACAGATATAGAAAAGATGCTTGGCCGCCTTATTGGAGAGGATATTGAGTTGCTGACGATTCCGGAACCTGCATTGTGGCAGGTAAAAATAGATCCTGGCCAGATTGAGCAGGTAATCATAAACCTTGCGGTCAATGCCAGGGATGCCATGCCAAAGGGTGGCAAGCTCACCATTGAAACAGACAACGCTGATCTGAACGAGAATTATTTTCGCGAGCACGGTATTGAAGGAAAAAAGTCAGGCCATTATGTGGTGCTGGCTGTAAGCGATACCGGCAGCGGGATGGACAAAAAAACCCAGGAACATATCTTCGAGCCTTTCTTTACCACAAAGGAAGTCGGCAAGGGCACGGGAATGGGTTTGTCCACTATATACGGCATTATCAAACAAAATAATGGCTTTGTCTGGGTTTACAGCGAACCTGGACAGGGAGCTACATTTAAGGTCTATCTGCCTGAAGTGAAAAAGGATGCGAACCTGGAGAAAAAAGAACAAACCCATGTGGATGATTTTAGCGGTTTTGAGACTGTTTTGATTGTAGAAGATAATGATTCGCTCCGAAATTTTGCGCAAAAGATTCTCCATATCTATGGATACAGGACCCTAAATGCTGAAAATGGCGAAGATGCCCTGAGGGTCTGCAAGGAGCACGATGGCCGGATTGATCTGATGATAACCGATGTGGTGATGCCGAAGATGGGCGGCAGGGAAGCAGCAAAACGGCTGCAACCTCTATATCCTCAGATGAAGGTGATTTATATGTCAGGATACACGGACAACGCAATTGTTCATCACGGTGTTCTGGAGCCGGGGCTGAATTTCCTTGAAAAGCCTTTTACACCGGAAGGTCTGGCGCGCAAGGTGCGGGAGGTGCTGGATGAGTGAATAAGTATATAACCGCATACAAGGTTGCAATTTCGATAATATTCGGGTTGCTGGGCTTTGCCGTAAACTTTTGTTTTAGTTTCTCTTTCCCACCATATACAGCAGCCATTTTAATAGGATTGCTGTTTCCAATGCTAATAACTCTGACCTGGGGTTGGAAGTATGGGTTACTGTCAGCATTAGCTGGTGGTTGTCAATCCTTGTGGTACCTATGGGGTCCCAGCAATGGGTACTCTGTGTTTTTTGTTGTGCCTCCTTTCACATTATGGATTATATGGCACGGAATCTGTGCAGACTTACGCAGAAAACAAAAAGATCATAAGTGGTGGTTAAACATATATGCTGTTGAGGTCCCATTTAGGATACTCAGTACAATAAACCTATATACACTGAGCAGATGGGCCATAACACTAAACCCCCCTCCCTGGGATTGGGCATCCAATTCAACAAATATAATCTCATTACATTTTTCCAACTTCGTAGTCATAAAACAGGCTGTGGTTGGTTATATAGTCTTGCTTCTCGCAGATGTATTACTAAAATTCAAGTTTATAAGGACATTTTTCAAACAAAAGGGGCAATACCACCATGAGAACACAGGCTATATTATGAGTGCTTTTATAGCTTTTGGGATCCTCTTTTGGGTTTTTGATAGCATTCTTGGGTTCATGGTATTTTATGACGATATCTCTTTTTTAGATTTGCTTGCACTGAATGTCCCTTCCCAGCAAACATGGGCAAGGGCTTTTGTTATTGTTGCTTGTTTAATCGGTGGGTTAATAACGATCAGGATGTTTTATAGGAAACAGGAGATCGGTAAAGCTCTGCAAGAGAGTGAGGATGACTTTAAAAAACTTTTAGAGTATGCCCCTGTTGCAATAGCGGTTTTAGATAAAAATGAAAATACAGGGTACGCGAATAGGAAATATGTGGAAACAATTGGATATACTGATAATATAAATTTGATTAAAAAATGGAGTGCGGATGTTGAAAAGGCATTAAGGGAAGGAAAAGAGATAGAACCATCTGAATACAATGTAACCTGCAAAGATGGCAAAGTCAGAGTGATGGAGATTTCCGGGACTTTTGTTACTGATAAACTGGTAACTATATTTATAGACCTCACCAAACGTAAGCTATCTGAGGAGGCGCTGGCAGTGAGTGAAGAAAAATTCCGTTTACTAGCAGAGAATTCTGTTGATTGTATCTGGATGATGAATACCAGGCTGAAATTTACTTATCTAAGCCCTTCTG
>JAJSZW010000221.1 GCA_030262895.1 Deltaproteobacteria bacterium
TCCAGCGTTTAATAGCCTTTGTCCTTAATGGAACTTCAGGCGGTAAAACCGGAGCTTTCCTGCGCGGATAAACAGGCTGGTCTGCTGCAGGCAGCATCAGGGAATTGTTTACAGCCCTGACTATGGCATCGCCATACATTTCAATCTGTTTTTGGCTTAATGCTTTTGTTTTTTCTAATCGCCTCAAGTTAGCAGGCTTTTCCTTAACAATTTTCATTAGGGAATTATTACCAATTATCTTGAACAAAGGCTTGTCTTTTTTTTCAGCCACGCTTAACCGAAACCGAAGAACTGCTTCAAGGACAGCAAGAGATTTAGGGTTTAGCTTGCCGGCTCCTTTGAATTTCATAAATAATGGTTCGCTATTGAGTAAGGAGGGTCTTACTTTGCTTAAAATTTCACATTCTTCGTGAACCCATGAAGTACGGCCATTTTTTTTGAGTTCTTTATCCAGAATATCTGCAAGTTTAATAAGATATGTCGTGTCTTTTACAGCATATTCTATCATATCTTCCGGCAGAGGTCTTTTGGACCAGTCTTTTTTTCTGTATTTTTTATTAAGACTGATTTTGAATCTTTTTTTAAGTACCGCATCCAGACTCGTTTCCCTGATTCCTAAAAACATACAGGCAAGCTGGGTATCAAAAAGATTTTTTATTTTTATATTGAAATCCCTGTAAAGACTGCGGACATCGAAGTCGGCACCGTGAAAAATTTTTTTAATATCGTTGTTTGAGAAAATGCTTTTAAGCGAAGAGAGGTCTTGGATCTGTAAAGGATCAATTACAACATGTTTTTTTTTCGTAGCAAGCTGGATCAGACAGACCTTTTCTTTAAAATGATACATTGAGTCCGCTTCTACGTCGAAGGCAATGGACTTTTCCTTCTTTAAATCCCTTGTAATTTTTTCAAGATCTGTTTTAGTGTTTATCAGCGTATACTTAGTTTTCATAAATAAAGTTTTTTTCTTGACCGGCAAGACCATTTCGCCTAAATTTTCAAATTCTGTAGTAATGGTTTTTATATAGGCAATTATTTTAGTTGGTTTCGAATCCTTTATATATGTTGGTTTGATTCGGGGTCAACAATTATGACGATTTCGTAAAAATTTATTTTTTGGTGAGAATATAATGATAAACATAGCTCTTCCCGATGGAAGTATAAAAAGTTTTGAGAATGCGCCAACCGGCCTGGATGTAGCCAGGAGTATTTCAGAGGGTTTGGCGAGAAATTCAATTGCTGTTGAAGTTGATGGCAGGCTGCTTGATTTGAGTGAAAGAATTATTGATGATTGCCGGCTACGCCTTATCACAAACAAAGACAAGGAAGCTCTGGAAATACTTCGCCACGGTGCTGCGCATGTCATGGCACAGGCAATCTTGCATCTTTATAAGGATGCCAAGCTGACTATCGGGCCTGTTGTTGAAGATGGATTCTACTATGACATTGATATGGAGCCGATTTCAAAAGACGATTTTCCTAAAATTGAGGAAGAAATAAAACGAATAATAAAGGCAAAAATTCCTTTTCAACGCAAGATGGTTTCAAAATCCGAAGCACTTCAATTTTACGAAAACGAGCCATACAAACTCGAAATGATTTCAGAGCTTGAAGATGGAACAATATCTTTCTACGAGCAGGGAGATTTTACGGATTTATGCCGCGGCCCGCATCTTCCCCATACAGGATTTATAAAAGCAATAAAATTAATGAAGGTTTCCGGTGCTTACTGGCGTGCGGATCAGACAAAAGCCCAGTTGCAGAGAATTTATGGTACGGCGTTTTTTGACAAGAAACAGCTTAAAGCCTATCTAAATTTTCTTGAAGAGGCCAGAAAAAGGAACCACAGAAAAATTGGTGCGGCTCTCGATCTTTTCAGCTTTCACGAAGAAGCGCCGGGGATGCCTTTTTTCCACCCAAAGGGAATGAATGTCTGGAATGCGCTCTTGGATTACTGGAGGGAGGAACACAGGAAAGCAGGCTATGTTGAAACAAAGACACCGATTATGCTTAATCGTTCTTTATGGGAAAAGAGCGGGCACTGGGATAATTACAGGGAGAATATGTACACCTCTGTTATTGATGATGTGGAGTACGCAATAAAGCCGATGAACTGTCCCGGCGGAATGCTTCTGTATGGCATGAGACCCCATTCATACAAGGACTTGCCTGTTCGTGCCGCTGAGATTGGACTTGTACACCGTCACGAACTGAGCGGAGTGCTGAACGGCCTTTTCAGGGTCAGAGCTTTCCATCAGGATGATGCTCATATTTTCATGACTGAAGAACAGATAGAAGATGAAATCGTTGAAGTTCTGAGGCTGGTTGAAAGGATTTATTCAACCTTTGGTCTTGGTTTTCATCTTGAGCTTTCCACAAGACCTGAAAAGTCAATAGGATCGGATAAGCAGTGGGAATTAACTACAGGTGGTTTAAAAGCAGCGCTTGATTCCTACGGCATGGAATATAAAATAAACGAGGGCGATGGTGCATTTTACGGCCCGAAGATAGATATGCACATAAAAGATGCGCTCAGCCGAACATGGCAATGCGGGACTGTGCAGCTTGATATGTCTCTGCCTGAAAGATTTGATCTTTCTTATATAGGAAAGGATAATGAAAAACACCGTCCCATTATGATTCACAGGGTAATTTACGGCTCTATTGAAAGGTTTTTCGGGATACTTGTTGAACACTTTGCAGGAAAGTTTCCTTTATGGTTGTCTCCGGTACAGGTTGCTATTCTGGCAATTAATGATGAGCTTGTTTCTTACGCAAATTCCGTAAAAACAGAATTTGAAGAGCAGGGATTGCGGACAGAGGTTGACAGCAGAACCGAAAGCCTT
>JAJSZW010000222.1 GCA_030262895.1 Deltaproteobacteria bacterium
TGCTCTTGAGCTGTGAAATCATCCAATGTGGTAATCTAATTGTCACAAGCTCTCGTCTCAAATGGTCTGGTTTCTTTTTTCGACCAGCTCCCACACGTTTTCCTCCTCTCATTTTTTCACCTCCAAAACATATAGAGCACTTGATTGACGTGTAACGTTATTCAAAAAAACATCATGAAAATACACTATGTGCCTGATTAGCGTGTAACATTATTCAAATAATCGCCATGAAAATACAATATATGTATGATTAACGTTACACGATATTCAAATAGCTCTGCTACCAACTGCTTATGCGTTGGATAGTAACGCTTTTAGTTGGTCTGCCGCATGAACCATTTTTTTAACAGAATCCGGTTCCATCGTAGATGCCGCCAGATAATGAACCCGATTTCATACCAACGTGGAAAAGCTTCTGTTTATAGTCATAAAAAGTTGTCATTTTTTCGAAAGCGGAGCCTTCACGAAAAATGACAGCTTTTTATGACCCAGCAAGCGATAGCGCGGTAGGTGAGGCATCTCCTAGTAGCGCTCACATTAATTGATACCGTTCCAAGTAGTTTTTAAAGATATTGAAATGAGAAATAAATATAGTTTAGGCGATAACTTGCTTGATAACGACCGGCTTTTTGCAAAATTATATATGGTTGTTTCCATGAGTTTATTCTCCATATTTGCTTTTTAACGATTCAGACAATCTGTAGCTTTGCCATGAGCAGTTTATCACATGAGCTTTGTGTGTAACCCTGTCAAGCAAGGCTGCAGTAAGTGAGGAATCTCCAAATATTTGTGTCCAGTCTCCAAATCCCTTATTAGTGGTTATAATAACCGGCTTACGCTCGTTACGTTCTCCTATAACCTGAAAAAGCAGCTCTGCTCCTTCTTTAGAAAATGGAACATATCCTAGTTCATCAATGATAAGTAAACCATAATTAAAATATCGCTTTATTAATATCCTTAACCTTTTTTCATCCCTGGCTTCAGTTAATTCGTTCACAAGGCCGCATCCTGTTACGAATCGTGTTCTGACTCCCTGATCGCATGCTTCAATTCCAAGGGCTGTTGCAAGGTGTGTTTTACCTGTACCGCTTTTACCCAGAAATATTATATTCTTATTCTTTTTTAGATAACTGCCGCTTGCAAGATCGTTTATAAAACGTGCATCCAAATCCGGCGCTGCTTCAAATTTAAATGTCTCAAGCGGTTTATGTAAAGGGAATGCAGCCTCCCTGATTCTTCTTTTGCGTCCATTATCCTTGCGAATTTGAACTTCAATTTCTGTTAAATTTAACAAAAATTCATCATAGCTTAATTTGTTCTCCAGTGCTTGCCGGTGAACATTCTCAAGATTTTTTGTCATTGTAGAGAGCTTTAAAAATCGAAGATTTTCCTGCAGTATTGCCGCCATACCCGCATTCATATGGCACCCCCAATTTCATTATAAACTGCAATATCCGGTGTTGGAACAATCTCCCAATTTGCAAGTGAAGTAAAAGATTTTGTTGGTTTCTCTAATGAATTTGTCAATATCTGCAAAACAGCATCACTGTCGCTCACATTAACTGTAATAGCTTTTTTTACAGCATTATGAACATTTTGCTCGTTGTATTTCTTGTGAAACAGCAATACGTTGATAAAATCTTTTATCCCTTTTGTTTCTCCTTTACTTTTACAAAAGCGGGCAAGGAGTTCTTCATAGCTGTCAGGCCAGGTTGTTCTCCATTGTTTTATAGAACGGGCACTTGAAAATGCCTGAGGACGCTGTCCAATAAGTTTTAGATAATGTATCGGGTCAAGGCTCCATTGGTTCACATTATATAACCGTTTGTGTATAGCTATTTTCTTGTTGCCGTAATAAAGATCAATACTGTCAATCTTTAAAACTGCCCTAAGCTTTAGATATGCATACTCTGTCGGGACTGAATAACGATTTTTATCAATTATTACAGTAGAATATTTATCTGCTTTTCCATTCGTCGTTTGAATATTACTAAATTTAATGTCAGGAATGTTGAGCAGATGTTCTTTTTCCTGTTCATACATTTCATTTACTGTATTCTCTTTGCCACACGGTGATCTCCATATCTCAGACATTCTTGTAAAAGCATTATGTTCAAATCCTCAAGACTGTTGGCTTGGGGAACAGGAACCATATAATTACGTCTTGCGTATCCGACAATCCCTTCAACCCCTCCTTTTTCATGGCCATTGGCCGGATTGCAAAACCTTGCTGTAAAATTGTAGTATGCCTTGAATTTATTATATTCTTTTTGACAAATGCGATCCTTGCCTATTAATATTTTTTGAACCACAGTCGTGAGGTTATCATAAATTAAAACAGGAAAAATTCCCCCAAAATATGAAAAAGCCTGTATATGTGCATCAAATAAAGCCTGTTGCCTTTCGCAAGTATAACATCGGACAAAGTGTTTGCCGGAAAATTTTGAACGTATACAAAATAACTTAAGCTGAACTTTTTCTCCATCAAGTATCGCCGTACACCTTCCCCAGTCTACCTCAGCTTCCTGACCCACTGGTGGATCTAATGGAATAAAAACCTGCCTGGAGCTGATTCCTATTCTTTGTCTGGCAATTTTTACATAGCGTAGTACTGTTGAAATTGATCCATGGTAATCCTTTTCATATTTAAGTCTATTATAGATCCTGGTTCCTGTATGGCGTTGCTTTTTTGGCTGATCTTTATCATCTTTAAGCCATTTGTCTATTATTGGCAGATATAGCCCAAGTGACGGATACGATTGATTCTGTCTGGGACTGTATTCTATGTGTTCATTATTCAGTACTTTTTTTACTGTGTTTCTTGAATGTCCCGTCTCCCTTGCT
>JAJSZW010000223.1:0-2751 GCA_030262895.1 Deltaproteobacteria bacterium
TTCTGCGCGCGATACCTTTGAGATGATGCATGAAAAAGGTGTTGCTGTTGAGCAGAGGCCGATTTCTGTTGGTGTGAGGGTTGAGCATCCTGTTGAAACTATTAATCTTATGCGATATGGCGATAAATATAAGAATTTTAATGGCTTAGGGGCTGCAACCTATTCTTTAAATTATACTAATCGAAAAATCCGGAGGGGGGTTTATACCTTCTGCATGTGCCCTGGAGGTGAGGTAATTAATGCTTCATCTAATCAAGGCATGCTGGTTTTAAACGGGATGAGCTACTCACGCAGGTCGTCAGCATTTTCAAATGCAGCGCTGGTTGTAAGCTGTCATGCGGATGATTATAAATCAACCGGTCCATTGGCTGGTTTAGAGTTTCAAAATGATATTGAGCGAAAGGCCTTTAACGCGGGAGGAGGAAGATGGGAAGCTCCCGCGCAAAATTTGATGGATTTTTTAGGCAAGAGCAGTTCTTCCGGCTTAAATAATAACTCGTATAAGATGGGGGTTGTTCCTGCTGACATGAAAGACATTTTTCCAGCATTTGTGGTCAAGGAGCTGTTGGCCGCATTTAATAAATGGAAAGAAGAAGTTCCGTTATTTGTTTCAAATCATGCAATATTGTTAGGCGCGGAAACAAGAACTTCATCTCCTGTACGGATTAAACGCAATGAAAAACTTGAATCAGTAAATATCAAGAATTTGTATCCGATAGGCGAAGGTTCAGGCTATACAGGCGGTATAACGAGTTCTGCCGCTGATGCTATAAAGGCTGTCGAAATAAACGTATTGCAAGGATAGTATGTCTTCATTTATTGAGTATTAAGCGGTTAGATAAAAACATAAGTGCTTTAACCTGACACCTAACACCTGATGAATTCGGTTTTTTACCAATTCATAAAAATCGCCCAACCCTTAAAAATTTGCCTGACCCGACTACTACCAAAATGAAAGGCAACAATACTTTTCATAGAATTTGTGCTGGTGATTGCCGGATTGTTTATGAAATTCATGAGGATCGACTCGTCATCCTTGTCGTAAAAGTCGGACACCGTAAAGACGTTTATAAAAAACTCCTCTAATTCCCCACTTTTCTCAATTCATCGTTGAACCGCAAAAACGAGCTCATTCCCCGCTGCTTTAGGCGGGGAGCTTCAAATAACTATCTATGGTCAACAACGTCCCCCAAGTTCCGCCCTGCCGGCTGCCTTCGCCTCTTGGGTGGACAGCCAGGCAAACGCCCCTTTCCTAACCCGTCCTTTTGGCTCATGGGCGGGCTTGCTCCTTTGCGTTTGATATCGGCATCGGGTACGTTGGGGGGTTTTTCTTTGCGGTGTTACCGGCGCAGCCTTATAGTCGAAGTCCGCCAGGGTTCGTCGCTCTATAGAAGCGCCGATAAACTTATTGATTGCGCGGACCATCTCTTTGTCTTCTCCGGTAATAAGGGTGAACGCTTCGCCGCTACGAGTCGCCCGGCCGGTCCGTCCGATTCGGTGAATGTATGCATCGGGGGTGGAAGGAATATCGTAGTTGATGACATGCGAAACCTTGGTAACGTCAATGCCCCTGGCGGCGATATCGGTGGCCACCAGGATCTTAAATGTCCCGTCTCGAAAGCCATCCAATGCGGCTTGCCGTTTTCCCTGGGAAAGATTCCCCTGCAGAGAAGTCGAACGGTATCCGGCACCAGCCAGCTTTTTCCCCAGGCTTTTGGCGCGATGCTTGGTCCGGGTAAATACAAGCACCGACTCGGCTGTGGTATTTCCCAACAGCTTTAACAGTAGCGCCGTTTTCAAATGCTGGGCCACCGGATAGAGCGCATGACGAACCGTATCCGCAGGTGCGGTAATCCCCACCTGGACGGTGATCGGATCTCGCAGAACATCCCCTGCTAAGCGACGTATTTCGGTAGGCATTGTAGCCGAGAAAAGCAGCGTCTGACGCTTTTTGGGAAGATGTTTCAAAATGCGCCGGATATCAGGGAGAAACCCCATGTTGAACATATGGTCGGCCTCATCAATAACCAGCACTTCCAATTTGGAAAGATCGACGGTACCACGGTTGATATGATCAAGAAGCCGACCGGGACAGGCCACAACAATATCAGCACGTTTCAGTTTCTGAATCTGCGGATTAATACCAACGCCACCGTAAACAGTAGTGCTTCTCAGGCGGGTCTTGCGACCCAGAGTTTCAATAGCCTGATGAATCTGTTCGGCCAGCTCTCGGGTGGGAGCCATGATCAGAGCACGGATGCAGGCCGTTTTTTTTTCGATCAACCGATTCAGTATCGGCAGAACGAAGACAGCCGTTTTACCGGTGCCGGTTTGGGCCAGCCCCATCACATCATGATTCTTTAGGACCTGCGGAATTGCCCGAGCCTGAATCGGGGTCGGGGTTACATACCCCGCCGCTACGACGCCTGCCGCAACATTGGGATGAAAATTAAAAGACTTGAAATTCAATATACACCTTCTTTCTGTGTTCCAATAAAAAAAGCCCCGGATTATTCCGGGGCTTACGTGATTTTTAGTTACAACCAAGAACACTAACTTTTTTGTATCTTACGGATTGTTAAAACCAAAGTCAACTGTATTTTTGAGGGTATGATTAAACAGGCATTTTTTTAGCCTGACACTTTACACTTAACATCTGATGAATCTGTTTTTTTTACGAGTTTATCAAAATTACCCAACCCTTAAAAATTTGACTTTAAGACTACCGATTATTGTAGCACTTCCTATGGC
>JAJSZW010000223.1:2761-2842 GCA_030262895.1 Deltaproteobacteria bacterium
TCCTATGGCGGGTACTTTGTTTAAATATTATTGATGATTACTTTTTTGACAAATGGCGATGTCATTGCTGATAACAGGGCA
>JAJSZW010000224.1:0-2631 GCA_030262895.1 Deltaproteobacteria bacterium
TTGTTAGCCGATGTATTCGGTATGAAGTCCCGCGTTCCTGGCCGCTTCAAATTGTCTTTTGTCAGAGGTGACAAATAGATCTGCCTGCCACTCCAAAGCACAAGCAACATGTATAGCATCCATTGCTTGCAATACATTTTTTTCCAGCAGATTTAATGAACGTGAGATTACCGCTGGAGTGACCTGAAGAACAGTAGCGTCACGGACATCATCCAGCAATTGCCGCTTTGCCTTCCGATAGTCCGTAACTGTTAAAACTTGTTCTCGCTGTCGCCGGTTAAGCGCAGAAATAATTTCGGGCACTAAAATAATACAGAGAGCTAACTCCGATGCATGATGCAACAAACTGTCCATTTCTTCGCTGCCATCTTCTTGGACATACCTTTTGGCAAGGAATGATGAATCAACAGAGAGTCTCATCTGTCAGTCTCACGCTCTTCAATGATAGCGGAGGATAAATCGCTTCCTGGAATTCGTAAACGGATACCCGGTTGCTTCCATGAAGGTGTCCTGAATTTATCGGAAAACGGAATAACTTCGGCCACAGGCTTCCCGCGACGTAAAAGAACAATCGTTTCACCATGTTCTACCTCGGTTATGAAACCTGAGGCCCTTTTACGAAAATCGGTAAATGTAACAGTTTTCATTATAATGCCTCCTTATATGTACATTTGAATGTGCAGCAGAAAGCACTCTTTGTCAAGATGATTAATAAAGGCTAAGCAGTTATTTTATATAGTTTCTGACTAATCCCGCAGTGTAATATAATTAAATGTCAAGTTATTTATTTATGGATGTCCCTTTCTCAATAGTTATCGGTGTATCCAGTATACCAGCATAGAAAACTATAATTTCTGCTGTTTTATTGCCTTCATTCTTTCCGTAATGCCACTTATTAACAACCTCGACAATTGAATCTCCAGCTTTTAGATGTAATGTCTTATTGTCTTCTGTCACTACAGTTAATTCTCCTTTTAATAATACACCCGCATTTATCACTGGATGTTTATGTAGCGGTAATTGCACCCCCTTAGGAATTTTGATTCGTAAAATTGTGATCTCTGGTTTGCCTTTTGCGTAGTCTGGTAGATCTCTCCCGTCCCAACTTAAACTCGTTTTTGCTAATACATCAACTTTGACAGTATTTACATCCTGAGCCCAAAGATTACTTGATAACAATAATATCAAACATATTCTCAAAAATAATTTTTTCATTTCTTTTTCCTCTTTTGACGGGTGAATTCACCTTTCCGCTCTCAATGCCAAGTTATTTACTTATTTATGGACGTCCCTAATTCCCCTACTGAATACTTGCCATGTCGAGTTCAGGGTTGCTGCCTTCCGCTGCATGCAAAGCGTCGGCTTTTTCCTGCTATGCAGGATTATACAAAACCACAACTATACATTTTTCGGGCCTCAATACAGAGCCTGCAATCTTGATCCATCCGGCTCCAGACTCCCGTCTCCGGGCTTACCTGCGGATTTCACTACTGACCTGCTGGCTAAGCTTTAGTCAGGTGGGACTTTCTTAACCTCAACGCCAGAGCAAGCCCTGCAAAGAGGAAGGTGAGATTTCCTTTCACCCGATCACCCACTGAGTAACAATATCGAATTTCAAAGACTTATTGTCTTATCCCAACGATTCGGATTTATCTCGGCACGAGTATGCGTTTGTTAGGCAACTTTTGTTTTTGATAGGAGTGATTATGAAGGATCAAAATAAAGCAACAGAAGTTGAAGGCGGCACCGACCCACCTATGTCGGCGTTGACACGCATGTTAGGCTCTTCTTCTGTTGAGGAGCAATGTGCCGCTATGCTGAGGTTTGTCGATGTTAGTGCGCCTCGTCTAAGTTCTTTTCTAAATGAGAAGCAAATTCCTTCAACACCATTTCAGATTGATCACGTATATTAGTAGGGAATCCTACATTGTTCACTCCTGATGAATTGACAAGTTCCGCCATGAGAGCTAATACCTTTTCTGGTTCTGGGTGAGTTCCCATCAACGCGGATACCGCGATTCGTAGCGCAATTAACGTGCCTGCGGTTTGAATAGTCAAGTTTTCGTTTGTTGTGGCGTTCATTTTACGTTTTCCTTAGCGCTCAGGTTGACCATATTAAACGCTTCTTTTGTTATTTGTGTTTGAGAATCAGCCATGTGTTGCATGGCCTTGCTTAATAAAGAGTTGTTTATAGAATTTAGCGTGCTGATATTTTGTTTTAGTTCAGCTAGTATTTCGGTATTTTTAATTTCAGTATTCTTTGCGGATCGATAAAACATTATGGATAACCATATTGCTAAAACCCCAACCAGTAAAGAGATCGCTGATCCGTAGACGTTCATGAAGTCGATTACCGATTGAGAGGGCATTATGTATTACATCCTTTTTTATATTTTTATGTTTGTCACGTTATACGTGGCCTATAAAACATTTGCTCCAGACTTTAAGGAGTTCATTGGGTTACGAAAGCCTAACCGGTATCAGCTGACCCAAGCAGATTTACCGACCAACTTGGCAAAGGCAATGAAAGTTGCATTTGCTGGGGACTTGGAAAAACCGCCGCCGTGCTTGGGGTCAGCTGAATACCATCGAACCCCGCAGTTAGAATGAAGTTAGGCGCAATTGGTGTGA
>JAJSZW010000224.1:2641-2805 GCA_030262895.1 Deltaproteobacteria bacterium
CTATAAGGCTTATGAATCAGAAGTTAATATTCACAATAAAAAATATAGAGCTGTGTATGCAAAAAAAGGTGTGGAATGTAAGCCAAAGGCACTGTGGAAGAGAGAATTGACATGATGCTGGAAGAAAAATCAAGGTTGTCACAGGACGTTATTGCCGGCACCAG
>JAJSZW010000225.1 GCA_030262895.1 Deltaproteobacteria bacterium
TTATGCAATGATTCGGCTTTTAATGACTCATCGCCTGTTTTATCCACCAATTTATTTAACTTATCCGCCCAGCTTTCGGCGCAGGTCAGACGATGCAGCAGAAAGTCAAGCCAAAAATTCATCCTGCACCATTTAAGGATATCACCTGCCTGCAAATCTTTTTCCGGAACTTTTTGTCTGAGGCTTTGTGCCCGGTTCAGGTCAGATAGTGACATGGCTGCTTCAAACATCGGCAAGTAGTATCTGCGCGCTATTGTTTGCCGCGGGATTCCTTCATGCAAAGCCACAGCCAGTTGTTGTTCCAGGATTGCCAGTTGTTGTCTTGCTATTTTCGGAGTAAGGTTGCTGCTGCTCAAAACAGCGCTTTGATAAGACGCGCGGTCTTTTTCTTCGTAGCGAAAAGCATCAGCCGGATCTGTGATATGAAGCTTAAGCGGCATCCAGTCTGCAAGATGCTCGGCTGCCTGGAGTAATAAACGATAGTTAGAGGGAAGCAGAAAAAAAATAATGTGGCAGTTAAGAGCGTCCCACGATTCACGCTGCGCGTTCATATCAGCCCAAAAGCGCGGTGCTCCCTCATCTTTTTTTTGACCATTGTCGATAAGAAACAAAACGCCGTCGCCGGGATGCCATGTTTCTGTGATTTTGCGGGACTCATCCAGCAGACGTGCTGCAGCGCCCGGCAATGCGGTAAGAGAAAGCAGAGCGCTGGGACGCTTATCTAACTCAAACTTCAGAAGACCGACTAACTCCTGCGCCCTGGCAACGGTGTCCACTTCCACGACTGTCAGCGCTGCTACTGACTGGCGCACGGCATTTTTAAGAAGCTCTAAATGTTCGCTCGGCGCTGTCAAGACAATCGTCCCAAATCCTTAAGGTTTTCTATTACAAGGGGATGTACGCCAAACCACCCTTCACCGTTATATTCCACAAGAGCGCATGATTTAAGCAGGAGTTGATTGACCGAATCCGACACAGGCCGCGGTTTTTCACCTTTTAGCTGCTTTCGACCATAGTCTGCAAGGCGGTTATAAAGGTCGTCCACTGATTCTGGTCCATCCGGCAGAGGATGAAAGGGAAGTGTGATCTGCTGCCAGAAGTCTTTGCGGAGTTGATTGAGGCCATAGTTAATATGCTCTTGTTCCAGCGGTACACGAGCATTAACCATTACAGCCGCGGTATGAAGCACATCAAAGGCATGACGCAACACACCGCCGGTCATTGTGACCAAACGGTCGAGGGCATCTTCCTTAATAAGGTTATCCTCTATCCGCTGCATAATAATTTTTTTCACAGTATCAAAACCCGGCGCAGATTGCCCTTCCGGATCAGTGACTTTGATCATTGGAAGCGCCACAACATCATCAAAGTGATATTTGAATGCATTTACGTCCGGCGAATGAAACAAAAATATAGGTATGGTATAGATAATATTGGCTGTAACGCCTGTCAGCAGGTTCACATGGTTGACGTACATCTCGCGAGCCTGCATAAGCTCCAGTTTGTCCAGATCTTCCACTATTATCAGCAGTTGCAGGTTTTTTTCCAAAAGCGGTTTTCTCACAGCTTCAATAACGCTATTTGCCTGAACCAGGAGATCTGACGGGCGTTTTCGCAACAAGGCAACTGTTGTTTCTTTGCTGTGGGCTTCCAGCTTAATCTGTGCACTTAACCGCGCAAATACCCCGAGCAACGGTCCAAGCAAACCGACCTTTGATGAAACGCCGGCGCCAACTTTTAGATGGGAATCCCTGCTTTCTGCAGTGGTCCGGGTAGTTTCATTAAAATAAGCGAGGACCGGTTCTAAAAGATCATCATCAACTTCAAGGTTATTGTTTTTTGCTGCATTCAGGACACGCTCGGCAATGATTAAAATCAGGTCTTCAGCACAAATCGCTGTGGGACTCATCTGGTCATGCACAGAAAATGTTACTGGTAAAAATCGTTCTTTCTGTTCTGCAAGAAGTTTGTTCAATTCGGTCGATTTTCCACAGCCCCTGTGCCCATAGAATAAAATTCTGGCATCTTCCCGGCTATTAAGCGCCTCAATCAGACGTTTTCTGGTCTCTTGATGCGGATCACGCGCCATATCAGTTTCCACAAAAAAAGACTCAAGTTCTTTGCCGTCTAATGGCGCGGGCCGACAAACACGACGAATTCCTTCCAAATCTTTTGCTTTGCCTGGTAGTTCCATTGAAAACACCTTATTAGAATTGCTGCCTTGTAACCGTTAACTGTGAACTGTGAACCGCTACTTCCTCTCCTTTATATTGCCATATACACTTATTTTAATTTCCGGACGTATTTTACTGTCTGTTTCCAAATAAATTGTGTCAAAAAAACGGCTTTTTTCATTTTTCAGATTTATTACGGTCAATAAGTATTCTGATTCTTTTGATGAAGTTGTGACTTTCTTTATTTTGTAGCTTATGTCTTTACCTTTTTGGGCTTTTGATCCAATTATTTTAAAAGGATATTTTTTTTCAGGAATTATCTTAATTGATTGCTTTATATCTTCTCCAACATAACCACTCAGACTTACTCTGTTAGGTGTAATGGTTACAAATTTATCAATTTTGCCCTGGATAATAAAATTTAATTTTGGATGCTTTTTGTCACTAGTATGGATAACTATGTTTTTCTTGAGTTTTCTTCCACCATATCCTTT
>JAJSZW010000226.1 GCA_030262895.1 Deltaproteobacteria bacterium
AACATCTTCCTGGCAAAGAATGGATTTATATCGATTTTGAAATAGATGCCCCACACGATTATGTTTGCGATTGAAATACATTGCATGACCGGTTAGAAGTCTTTTCATCACTGTTGATATTGGAACCCTGCCGGTTCGTAAAAGCAAATGAAAATGATTGGGAATTAATGCCCAGGCGAAACATAATGTGCCGCTATCTGTTAAGATATTTTTCAAGCGGTCTAAAAAATTATCTTTATCGGCATCATCCTTAAAGATGGTTTTCCTTTCGATGCCTCTAACAATAATATGATGTAACGCTCCAGGGGCATCTATTCTTGATCTGCGTGGCATATCTCTCTTATTACATAAATTATTTGACATGTCAACATATCAAAGAACGTCCCCCATCCCTATCTGGGATTTCTCCCAATTCCAAGGTTTCGGATTTATCTTGGCACGAGAATTAGCTTGGTTGGGCATTTCGGCCTACTAAAAAACAAGAAGTCGTTTTTCCCTCATTTAAGGGCATCTCCATATTCATGGATTACCTCGTCGGAATCCCTTCCAGAAATCCTTTTGTCAATAGCAGCCTCGATAAGGTCCAAGATGTTTGATGCCCTGTCACGGATAAAATCCTCAAACGAATCTGACCGCAGAAGTTCCGGAGCAATTTTATGGGTTTTAAGAATTTCGTCTAGTCGTGGGCTATCCATATTAGATTGTTTTTCGATATTGGTCAGGTAAACACTGGGGGCTTTTCCACCAATAATGCGGTTGGACTTGGCTGAAAGTGGGGCTTTGTTGACAGAACTATTCCAAAGGCTGCGTTTATATTTATTTTCGCAATAGGCTTTTGGAAAAATGTGATGGATGTCGATGGCAAGATCAAAGTAAGTTGTGATCTCAATTGGATCACCACTCAAAAAATCATTACTCCCCGCTTTCATGAGAAGTGCCATGAGGCCTTTGTAGGCTGCACTCAGTCTTGACTGCATGGAAAGAAGCCGGGTTGGAGAAAATCCCGAATCGCGGATGGTTCTAGGCTGATCATTACCCTCAATCCACGCCATGAAGTCAGGCACATCCATACCAAAGCGTGTTTCATTGGCACCCCCGTATAGCTCTCCGAACACCCCGCACCAGAACCACTGTGCCAATTTTCTGCGGATGGTGTCTATTTCAAAATTATTACTCAGCAGTGCGCAGATAACAGAAAGGGGGATTAGCTGGGTGGAGTAAGGCAAAGTCCGGGAATCAAATATCTTTTCCCTGGCCAAAAATCGTGCGGCCCTTTTCAAGCCTTCCTCAATGGTAGCCGCATTCTTCTTGTAATCCTTCAGGGTAAGCTTGAGCACCTCCTTCCTTTTGCAAGTCACAGGCTTTGCGGTATCCTCCTGATTCATCTGGTAGGATGAAAGCAAGGTCACGGCAGATAAAAAGGCTGTGGAGTTCATTCCTTTCAGCACGTCCTGCTCGTGTATACGTTCCTTGCGTCTATCCCAGTCCTCCCGCAAGTTATAATTTTCCGCTGCAAACATGGCCGTCACGAGCTCGAAAACGGTGAGAGTTACCCCACCCATGTTCACTTTTTCAAAGACCTGACAAACAGCTTCCTTTGGTGTGTCACGCAACAGTTCAATGGTGGGAACACGGTAGCTCTGAAAGCGGTTTACGACCTCCGCCTCGAAGTTATCAAACATGTCCAGTTTATCTTCATCGTTCCGAAACATTTTCTGAAAGCCGCGTCTCCAGGCAGAGTAGGCTGTTTGATCAAAAAGTACTTCGAGTGGGAAATAGCATTGAGAAAACTCTTTTTCCTGCGTGGTTAGATCCAGGTCAATTTTTCGGCCGAAATCTGATGTAACCATTTTAGTGGCGGGGACAGATAAAACTGCGTCCAACCGGTCCTGATTAGGATCCAGGCTTTTTACAACGTCCAGGTAATAGTACCTCTCTATCTCTTTCCCTTTGTTTGTGGTGGTGGGCACGGGCTGGCCGCTGGACATTGCAAGATATAAAGAGGTCATCCGTTGCTGACCATCCAAAATCAGGTATTCAGGCTTGGTACCGTTCGGTATTTGCACACCCTGAATGGGTCTTGGCTGAAACTGTACACCGTCGCCACCAGTCTGCAATAACATGACCGCACCAATGGGATAGGAAAGGGAAATGCTGGCAATAAGCGATGCAATATGGTCATCATCCCATACCCAGCCACGCTGAAAATCGGGAAGCTGGACCCTCCCATCATTAATTTCTCTTAAAAAATCCGGCAACGAGGGTTCGCCAGATTTGAATGTGCTAGTGATTGCGGGCATGTAGATGGTCTCCTGTTGTTTCTTCTGTAATGCGTATAAGGAACAATCTGCTATCCTTTAGAATTGCGCAGAATTTTTTATCAACCAGACTTTTCTTTTCATTCATTGTGGTTATAAGCCCAACGCCGCAATTCACCAGCGGCAAAAAGCATAGTGAGGTACGAACGACGTTTTTTGACGTCTGCGTGAAATTGCATTGTTATACATTTTTTTGCATTTGGTCTAATTTACTAGATGCATAATCTCTTGAATTGAAAAGGGGTCAAGTCTGCCTTTGACCCTTATTAATACTGTCTTGTATTTTCCCTATCTGTTTTTTAATT
>JAJSZW010000227.1 GCA_030262895.1 Deltaproteobacteria bacterium
TCACGCATGGGAACGGCACAGTTTAGTAATCGTTTTCCATCGACACGATCAAGAAGCCAAAGCGTTTGGAAAAAATGATGACAGGGCCTGACTGGGATCTGATTGTTTTTGATGAAGCCCATCACTTGAGCAGGAAGAGCTATGGCAAAAAAATAGATGTCACCCAGAATTACCGGTTGGCAGAAAAAACAAAGGGTAAAACCCGTGATTTACTTTTTCTTACAGCTACTCCTCACCAGGGGAATGCCTATCAATTCTGGTCATTGATTCAGCTCATGGATGATCAACTTTTTGAAAAACCTGAAGCAATGCTGGATCATAGAGGTCTCCTTGGCAGGGTTATGTTCCGGCGCACAAAAAAGGAAGTTACTGATGCCCAGGGCAATCCGATTTTTATGCGGAGGCAGGTGCATACCCAAAAATTTCAACTCTCCATGCGTGAGCAGAGATTTTATGACAGGCTGACCGAATACCTAAGAGAAGGATATGATGCTGCTGGCGTAGGGAAAGACAAAACCACCAAACAGCAGCGGGCAGTGGGCTTTGTGATGGCAACATTTCAAAAAATCATGTCTTCCAGCCCGAGAGCTATCAAGCAGGCTCTGAGACGTCGACTGATTGCTCTTTATGCCCGGAAACAGATGTCTCTCGAAAGCGGCGCTCATGGTCTCATAACCAGGGCGGAAATATCATCCAAAATCATAAATTATCAAGAAAAGATGCGGAGCATAGTTGCTGAGTTGCTCTCCTATCAGGGCGCCACCATTGATTATATGGAAGCAGATTCATATATAACCAGACTGAAACAGCGACTTATGAAAAGGCCCCGGTTTGAGGAAGAACTCACCCATTGGGCGTTGGATGCCATGGAAACGGGAAATGGAATCATTGAAGCGACAGCCAATATTCCTAATGAGGAAAAAAAGATAAAAGAGCTTATAGAGCTTGTGGATGAAGGGCCGGATCGGAAATTCGACACATTGATTCGTGCCATTGAACAGATCAGAAGGGAAAATAAGAATGAAAAGATGATCATCTTTACCCAATATCTGGAAACACTCTATTTTCTTCAAGATGAGATAGGTAAATATTATGATCCTAAGAAGATAGCAATCATTAAGGGCGGCCCGTTGGAGGATAAAATCGCATCTTGCGAATCTTTCTGGGATGAAGACGGAGCCCAGTTTCTCATTTCCACTTCAGCGGGTGGTGAGGGAATCAACCTTCAGGTCTGTCGGATTCTCTTCAACTATGATCTTCCCTGGAATCCAATGGCAGTTGAACAGCGTATTGGCCGGATTCACAGATACGGCCAAACAGAAACCGTCCAAGTTTACCACCTCGTTGCAGAGGAAACCATAGAAGAAAAGGTTTATGCAATTCTCGATAAAAAACTTTTTGAGATAGCAATGACCATCGGTAAGGTGGACTCGGTAACAGGTGAAGTGAATGAGGATTTCCGGTCAGAAATACTTGGATATTTGGGATCAGGCACAAATTACACTGACCTTTACAGGGAGGCACTTATATACCGTAACTACGAAAGAACAGAACAAGAGATTGCTGAGGCTATAGAGAATGCTAAGGATGCAAGTGAAGCGTTGCGTCAACTCACTCTGGATCTCTCAACCTTCAATTTGGAATACTACAGGGAACTGGAAGGGAAATTTGCTCTGGAAGATCTTAAACGATTTACGGAAAAAGCGATCCTGCGACTGGGTGGAGCCTTCATTCCTTCCGGAGATATTATTCAAATAACTGTTCCTCCGGCTTTAAAAAAATATCCTGACGTGGCATCCCGTTATGAAAATGTTAGCTTTTCCAGAAAAACCGCTACCCGCAAGAAAAATGTAGATTTACTTGGAATCGGGCATCCGCTCATAGACGCCTTATTAGACTTCTATAAGAGCGAATCTGTGTCGGGGGAACTGTTGAATGCCGAATGTGATGGCATGGACACCTGCCTAACGGCTCGATATCTATTTACAATTGAATTTGAAGATGGCACAAGACGTGAATTGTATCAGAGTTTCTTGCTTGACGGAAAAGAAGAATTAAGCGATTTGGATTTTTTGGTCTGCGATGATTTCAGAGCAAATGAATCATCTGAGCCTTTATCATTTATTGAGGATAAAATGAAGATGTTTACCCAAAATCAGGAAGCGAAGATACGTTCAGACTATGACGGGGTTATCAACGTTCGACACAAGTGTGTTGGCATTCAGGCTGTGCATTGAAAGATGCGGGAATGACAAGGGTCTACGTTTGACTCTTTATAAATAACTTGACCCCTTGTCCACTGGTTGAACCTATTGTCTTTTTTAATACTTATACTCTAAAATACTTTTTCATCAAGCTGGATATAATGAATTCGCATTATCCGAAATATTATAGTGATGGCGAGGTTCCATCGGATCGTAACCAAAAGATAATTGATAGTGATCCGGCTTTGTTACATTACGCTGAAACGGCTAAAAAAAGCTTTAAATGAGCAAGGTGTTGGAACCAAGACTTCTGTGGGTTATGGATATTTTAACATATAGCCGCTTAATGGATATAGGAGGGTAATCAATGCAAGTCTTTGAATATTACGGGCAGATGTCTGAAAACGGGCAATTAAACT
>JAJSZW010000228.1 GCA_030262895.1 Deltaproteobacteria bacterium
CACTTATTGCCCACAGTCAAGGAAATCCAATTTATATAGATCGCTTTCAGTATTTTATAGATAACCTTGAGGATCGTGAGCAGGAGAAGGAAGCTAAGATTCGTTTGGGGAATGCTCTAATTCGCTACCCCCATGGCATGTTGACATACTTGCAAGATATAAGATATCACTTTAGGCACAAAGTTCGAAGTTGTACTTGCGCTGCTCACGCCGTGAAGAGATTCCCAGAACTCACTGAGGATTTTTTCGATAGTTTACAGGAAGCTCCCCCTAGATCGTTAGCTAAAATTCTGGAAACAACAATTGGTCAGGAGCTTGAATCTACTGCTATAGAAATTGTTAATCAAACTATTGTAAAGTGGCTCAATAGCAATTCTCGGAATTTCCAGAACGACTACAAATCATTGTTGAAAACAATTTTGCATCATCCGGGAAATTGCAAACTTAACGATTTGACGAATGCGTTGCCACCGCACATAATTTGTGATTATAAACAGTTGGAAATGAAGGTTCAGCAAAAGAAAAAAAATCATAGCTCTATGAAAGATCGAGGCCACATCAATAAGGTAGAAATGAAATCTAATCAGGGAATCTTGGCTGAGGCCTTGAAAAAAGCTTTGGAGAAAAAATAAACAAATGGAATGCGGGACGTCCATAAATAAGTAAATAACATGACATCAAGTTGCATTATTGATAGTAAACTTGCATGCCTATGGTTTCGCATTTCCAGAACAGCTCTATTACTGGCGAAGTAAAGGCGGAAAAGCCGAGCTTGACTTTTTCTGTGAATTCGCAGATCGGCTATTAGCCCGCCTGGACGTACCCGGTGTTTTACATCACACCATCATCCGGGGAATTGAGCGTCGCAACATATTCAGAGACAATAAAGACAGAGATAATTTTATTGATTGCTTATCATATTTTGGCAAAAAGGTTTCAGAATCAAGAAAGGCTTATCTTTCGTATGTGAAAAAAGGAATTGACCAGGGAAGAAGACCTGAGCTTACAGGAGGTGGTTTGGTACGCAGTCTTGGTGGATGGTCTATGATAAAGAAACTGCGACTAAAGGGTCAGGATCGTATTAAAGGAGATGAACGCATATTAGGTGACAGCGAATTTGTTAAAGCATTATTATCAGATGCAAAAGAGAAACTTGAACGCAGTTATAAATTAAATGCCCTGGGATATGATCTCAAAAAGATAAGCCTGATGGTATCAAAGATATATGATATAGAAATAGAAGAAATATATTCAAAAGGCAGACGCAAAGTTCAAGTTGAGGCCAGGGATCTGTTATGCTATTGGGCTGTTCGGGAGTTGGGAATAAGCTGCACGGATTTGGCAAAACAATTAGGAATGACTCAGCCGGGAGTAGGATATGCTGTAAATAGAGGAGAAAAAATCGCTAAAGAGAATAAATATCAGTTGCCATAGCAGTTGTTTACTTATTTATGGACGTCCCGCATTTCCGCCATTTTTTATCAGTCATCTTCACCAAACAGAAAGCCTCCATTTTCACGAATTGGTTCATGTTATTCAGTGGGAAAGACTGGGGGTCGATGATTTCTTGCTTGCGTACGGCGCAGGCCTGATGCAATTTGGATATCGGGATAGCCCCTTGGAAAAGATGGCATATTCATTACAATACGGCTTTGACTGCGGGGTTTTGCCTGAGAACACTATTTAACTTGTACAACAGGGGACCGGGAAAGCCGTGCCATTTTAAATAAACCATATAATATTGACATGTTGTGGTTTTTAAGAAAGTCTATGCTCAATCGTTTCCCGGCCCCTTAGTTTGGCGTTCGCTGAAAATAAATATTGACAAGCGTAACCCAAAAGGTTACACGTGTGATTATGATTAAATCTTTCAAACATAAAGGATTGGAGGACTTTTTTTATACAGGCAGCAAGAGAGGCATTAAGCCCGATCATGCAAACAGACTTACAAGAATCCTTGACCGGCTTAATGCTGCAAACGAAATAAAAGATATGAATTATCCAGGTTCTTTTCTTCACCAATTGAGCGGCGACAAAAAGGGCCTTCATGCAGTAAAAGTTTCAGGAAATTGGCGAGTCTTTTTTAAATTTATTGATGGCGATGCCTATATCGTCGATTACGATAATTATCATTAGGAGTTATAATAATGAGAAGAATGATTAGACGTCCAACACATCCGGGCAACATTATAAAAAAAGATTATCTTTTGCCCCTGTCCATAACAATCAAGGATATGGCTGATACTCTCGGTGTTTCCAGGAAAACATTATCTAAAATTATAAATGAAAAAGGCGCTATAACTCCTGATATGGCTTTACGCTTATCGCGTGCCTTTGATACTACGCCTGATCTTTGGTTAAGCTTGCAAAAAAACTATGATTTATGGCAGGCAGAGCATGTCTCAAAGGCATGGCAAACTGTCAAGCCCATTTCACCACAATTGCTCCATCATCAAGGATAAAACAGCGAACAACGCCATGCACTCAGATGGACGGAATGCGGGACGTCCATAAGTAAGTAAATAACTTGACATTTAATTATATTATTCTAATTGGGTGTTAGTGACACCAAATTTTCTCAGCGAGCAGGC
>JAJSZW010000229.1 GCA_030262895.1 Deltaproteobacteria bacterium
GAAGAGCCGGAAGATGATAGTTGGGTAGTTAGACTTCGGGGAGTCCTATCCCGGCCCCAGAATTTCATAGGGAAGTCCCCCCTTTGAATTTTGCATTGCATGTCAGGTCGATAATGTGTATGTTGTCTTAAATATATACACACAGGAGGTGTTATGCGAACCAATATTGTCATTGATGACACCCTAATGGTCGAAGCCATGAAAGTCAGCGCATAAAAAGCTTGCGCGGCAAGCTAAAATGGGATGATGACCTCAATAAGATGAGGCTCGATCAATGATATTGGTCGACTCCTCCGTTTGGATCGATTATTTTAACGGAATGCGAAACTGGCAAACCGATCTGCTTGATGATCTGCTTTCAAACGATCCTGTTCTGATCGGTGACTTGATTTTAGCTGAAGTTCTACAGGGATTTTGTTCAGATGATGACTTTGAAGTTGCAAAAACCTGCCTGAACATCCTTCCGTTTCGAAAAATTGGAGGATATGAAATTGCTTTGCAGAGTGCCCAAAATTACAGGTTGTTGCGGAAAAAAGGAGTAACTGTCAGAAAGACTATCGACGTCATTATTGGCACTTTTGCATTTCTGAAGGCATCACGTTGTTACATAATGACCGTGATTTTGAACCAATGGTATCACATCTTTCCTTAAAAGTGTTGACTCCCGAGTAAATGGTTAATCCGGCATTATTTCCACTTCCATAGGCCCGAGCATAACCAGAAACAGAAAATGATATGGATTCGGTTCTAAGTGTCACAAACCTTAAAAATTAGGAGTGACCGTCCTTATCGTGGAGCAAAAAGTGCGTGAGGTGCTTGAAGTTTGCCATGAATTGGTGTCAAAGCTTGAATTGTGAATTAATGCTTGACAATTAAGCTACTACCATTTAGCAAAATCAGTATGAGCAGAACAAGCAGAAGCTTGACAGCTCTATCAGTCATTGTGCGAAAACCTTTAAAGAGAGAATGAATAAAGACGAAAAAGTGAAAAAACCAGTTTTGAAAAAAAATAATTCACAATTCAAGCGTTGACACTACTACCCGGTTTAAAAAACGGCTCGGCTTTGCCCAGTCCCTCTCCAGTGACAGGTTAGAAATTCTCCCATATTTTCAACCTCTTTTTAAAAGCCAAGGAACTACCATAAAAAAAATGCCTACCAAGAAACTTGCCCTGTAGTCAGGGAAAAATAGAAATATTGATGCTATTGCAGCACCAATCAATGTGATAAAAAGTTTAATACCCAGAAAGCTTATTCCTCTAACACAACTTAGCAAGTATTCCAGGTTGCTTATAGTTTTAAGAATTTGATTCTCAACATTAATCAAAAATTCGATGGATTGTTGTGTGGCCCACATAGTAAGCTCATCTTTAGATGGACCCCACCCACCCGAAAACTGCTGGCTGATAATTTTTTTTGCTATTTTTAAGGCATCTGCTTTTTTATCAATATTTATGTAAAAATTACCTATAATAGGCAATACAAAGTGTCTCAGTCGAAGTCTGCCATACTCAGTCCCATATTCATCAGTGCTTTTATACCTAAATTGCATTTCTTCATATAGATAATTGTTTTTTTGGTCGCAGTTTTTGATCCAAGAGATTTGGTTCCCAAATTTGGACTTGACTTCGTCCCAAGACATTCCGCACATATTGAGTATATTTATTGCAAAAATGGTATGTATTGCTGTTTCTTCATTACTTTTTGGCATTTGACCCCATCTACTATTTGCGGTTTGTGCGGATAAAATCCAATGTATAATTTTTTCTTTATGATTTAAACGGCCGACCTCGTGTAAAAATTTTGATATTATATAAGTTGTATACAGATGTGGTTTTTCAATTGATGCGGGTGTAGAAATAAAATGATCATCCTTATAGCAACTCTCTAAAAATGAAATACCTTTTTCCATAACGTTACTATCAAGACTATTAATTTTTTTAAGATCAATCAACACTCCTGCTGTTGCTTCAGATAAGGACATATCAGAAGCTTCCCAACTCCCATCGTCAATTTGTTTAGAAGTCAGCCATCCTTTTGATTTAGCCATGATATTTTGCGCGTTTGGTGAATTATCACTTGATAATTGCAAGCCTACTAATGCCGAACTTGTCGCCCCCCATTCAGTCAGACGATCTCTGTTACTCATCTCTGGGAAGCCAAAGACAGTATGTGTATTGCTTTTTTTTATTTCTATGTAAGAGGTTTCAAAAAAAAGCTGTGCTTGATGTTTAGCATTCTGAATTAGATTTTTTAATGAATTTTTCATATTATGATTCACCTAAAATTAATTTCCGGAATGTGTTTCCTGCAGAGTTGTATTTTCGTATCAATTCGACTATGTGGGTATCCTTATAAGATCCAATATGTGCGTATCTCTCAAAATCCGGCAAAAAAATATATCCATCCGGTGATATTATTAAATATTCAGCAGCACTGTCAGCGCAAAGATGTGTAATCCTGCATTTTATGTCGCTTGAGTTAGTATATCGGTTAACGACATCCAAAAACTCAGTTTTTGAAATACTTGTGTCATGAATACTGGTGTGATTACCTCTTGATGATTCTTGAAATAACTTCCAGACA
>JAJSZW010000230.1:0-2131 GCA_030262895.1 Deltaproteobacteria bacterium
TCTTCTGCGTCAACCGCAGAACTCGCTGACAGGCAGGACTCTCCTCATCAGTGCCTGGATTTCGCCTGTAGCCGGATTTCCCGTTCTTTTACGCAAGGAAACATTTGGATCTCCCAAGTTCCCGAGCTACCCCTATGAATACATGCCCTGGTCTAAGACCCCGGTGGTGTCCTGAATACTTGCCATAGCGCATTCAGAACTGCTGCCTTCCGCTGCATCCAAAGCGTCGGCTTTTCCCTCTTGCGAGGTTATCCAATGACCACAACTATACATTTTTCGGGGCTCAATACAGAGCCTGCACCCTTGATCCATCTGGCTTCGGACTTCCATTCCGGTCTCCCGTTCTGGCTTTGCCCGCAGACTTCACTACTAACCTGTTGGCTAAACTTTAGTTAGATGGGACTTGAGCTATTACGACTCTCACCCACTGGATAACATTAACCAATTTCATGGGATTTCTCCCAATTCCAAGGTTTCGGATTTATCTTGGCACGAGAATGCGATTGTTCGACGTTTTTTTGATTAAGCAGTGATTGCCTGAAGTTGTGCGGGTACTTTGTTCAGAATAATTTCTTTAAGGTCGATTTTGCGACTTGCATTATCAATGTCAATCCCTGTTATATTGCCATCTTCATCATAGTCTATGACGATGCCTTCGGATATTTCTACACTTTCCGTGCTTGTTTTAGAAGATAGATCAATATAGAGTGAATCTGTTTCAGGATAATAATTTAGTTTCATAGTCTGAACCTCCTATCAGGGAAGGCATTATGAATAGTTTTCTTATCATCAAGAGTTACTACTCTTAATACACGTCCACCAAGCTCTTTGATTTCTCCCCAAAAACGAAAACGGTTATGTTCTTGACGCTCAACCTTGATGGGATTTTCTATGACCTGAATACACCACTTCTTCTTTAAATAAGGCCGTTTTCGTAATACCTCATTTTTAAAATATTCCGTATAGTTATATTCCGACATTTTTAAATGATAACTTATTTAAGTTAATGTGTAAATATTTCTTTGTCTCGTCGAACGTCTCCGCACCACCTACAAGCAGGGAAACGGGCATTTGTAAATGCTACGTTTTCCTCAAACTTGGCAAATGTTACAGCCGCCCGACCCTGCTTGTTAGAGTGTATGCGGTTGTTCTACCTTTCTCTTCCTTCTCGAACAATATCCACTATTTCTTGTGTCGTAATATTGGCTTTAATTGATGGGACATCTAAAGGTGAAGAAGCGATCTTTTCTGGAACCAACGCGAAAGTTCGACCGTCTTTCCTTCGTATTAGTACTTTGCCTGTATTTTCAGCCTGTTCTATAACTATCGCGAGTTTTTGTCGAGCTTCTGAATATGTATAAACTTGCATTTAGACCTCCATGGTTTCGACGTTGAGATTTTGAGCAGCTGTCTTCAGCTTTCGGTCCAACGTCAATAGCGGTGCTTTATGTCTAATAGCACAATCCAAGAAATAGGCATCATATGCATACATGTTGGCTTGTTTAGATAATTTCAAGGCTTTAACAAAGTCCGGCTTGATATACCGAAGAGGGATACTATCGAAAATTACTAGACCTTTTTGGGCTTCATCAAGTGTCAACCTGTTCTGTTTAAACATAGCTGAGAAGGCATTGCCAATCTCCCAGGGAATAGAACCAGGCCCAATGAGTGTATTTCCAGCAGTAAATTCAACTATTCTATTACGTTCAGGTTCACCAACAATAACTGCAATCAATGCAGATGTATCAATTACAACATCCATGTTTACCTCCGGAGTATGTATTTTTGACAATTGTACAATAGTGAGTTTGTTTGTCAAGTGTCAAGAGGTAGAACATAAAGCTGAGGGGCTGGGCAACGATAACCGAAAAACTATGATAAAGGTAAAAACTGTCGGCCAAATACTGCCTTTCGATAAGCGGCACGGCTTTGCCCAGTCCATCTCAAGCGGCTTGTTCGCCGTTATCTTTCGTTGATGATTGTTTGATGCGACCTGTAACAAAAACAGCAACAAGACCAACTACTGTAGTACCGCCAAGAGCGATGGCTGTTTTTTCAGAACCGAGGGCGAGGGCAATAATGCTGGTTATAAAGGCAAAAATACCAATGGTGAGTCCGTATCGTTGGCCTC
>JAJSZW010000230.1:2141-2570 GCA_030262895.1 Deltaproteobacteria bacterium
TGCTGACCGTTATTGCTTTGAGATGTATCAAATTCCTTATAATGAATTAAAAGATAAAGATAAAAAGCAAGAGATTGACAGCAGAGTTGCAAGGGTAATAGCGGTTTTCTCTATTTTTCTCTGGTGTTCTGCATCCTCTTCCGCCATTCTTAGTATTCTTTCTGCTGCTCCTGGAATTATTTGGTCATATCCTTGAAGAATTTGAGGGTGAGGAACAGGCCCAGAAAATTGCTGTTGAGTGAGATGGGCTACTTTGGTTTGCTCTTTCTGTCCTGCTGGAACAGTAGGAGTTTTGGTGGGAAGTCTATTCTTGGATTTTCTTTTGCTCATTAGCGAAACGTTTTATCGCATGTTGAATGTTGCGGCCTGTACGAGCCCAATGACCGTGCATCCTCTCTTGAATATTTTCTTTTGGCACAAATCGCCTGT
>JAJSZW010000231.1 GCA_030262895.1 Deltaproteobacteria bacterium
GATGTATTTTAGACGTTAACTTTTTCCTTTTCTTTCGAAAAGGATTGTAACATTTATGTAATAGGAGATGGGCATGGATCAAGCTCGAGTATTTGTAGCTATAGCTCTTTCATTTGCAGTGTTTTTATTATGGGAAATTTTCTTTGTAGATAAACAAGTCGTCGAGACGCCAAAGCAAGACTTGCAGACAGAAACTATCTCTAAAGAAGAATTATATATAAAAGAAATAAATACAGAATCAGTCGATCATACCGCATTAATTAAAGAAGATGCACTGAAGACAATTACACCTGCACGAGTTGTCAGGGTTAATACGCCTTTATATTCTGCAATTATTTCAGAAAAAGGGGCTGTATTTAAGAGCTTTGTCTTAAATAAATACAAAGAAAGCATGGAGCCTGATTCACCTTTGCTCGAAATGATACCCCCGGAGCTACATAATGGTACCATAAAAATCAGCCTGGCTGAAAACAGCGTTCCGGCACTAAATGATGCGTTTTTTATTGCGGATATTAAAGATGACACTATTGAGATATACGATAACTCAAGAGAATTGTCGTTTTTTTGGAAATCCTCTAATGGAATAGTAATAGAAAAGAAGTTTCTTTTTTATCCCGAAACTTACATGGTTGGATGTAAGGTTATAATTAAAAACGGCTCAAATCAAACCATTCAGGACAACTTGATTCTATCTTTATTTAAAGCCTCTGCTGAAAATGGAAGCATGTATGGCTTCGAGGGCCCAAGCGCTTTAATTAATGATAACGTTGAGCAGGTAAAGACAGATGATATTAAAGATAAAAATATATATAGTGGTGAATTAAAATGGATAGCTGTACAAGATCGATATTTTATGTCCTGTATTATACCTGAAAGCGCTGTTACGGCGAGTATGCGTCTTTTCCTTGACAAAGACAATGTTCTGGAAAATCAGTTTGTGCAACCCGAGAGTATTATAAATCCAGGCACACAGCGCACTTTTGGGTTTCATCTGTTTATGGGGCCAAGGAGCACGAAAGTAGTGAAGGAGATTGGTTATGATCTGGATAAAGCTATAAATTTTGGTATGTTTGATTTTTTAGCTAAACCATGCCTCTGGTTCATGAATTTTTTATACGATCATATCATTTCAAATTACGGCATAGCTATTATTATTTTAACAATTATTACCAAGGGTTTGCTGTGGCCTCTTGGAAATAAGAGCTACAAATCAATGAACGAAATGAAAAAAATTCAACCACTGGTAATGGAAATAAGAGAAAAATATAAGGGTGACAAGAAAAAGATGAATGAGGCAACCATGTCGTTATATAAAACATATAAGGTAAACCCCGTGGGGGGGTGCCTTCCAATGGTTTTGCAAATTCCTGTTTTCTTTGCCCTGTATCGGATGTTGTATGAAGCAATAGAGCTGAGACATGCTCCTTTTTTTGGGTGGATTAATGACTTGTCGGCACCGGATCGCCTTTTTGACCTTGGCTTTTCTATTCCTTTTATGCAGCCGCCATATGGTATTCCTGTATTGACAATTATTATGGGGGCGACGATGTTTTTACAACAGAAAATTTCACCGGCAATGGGCGATCCTTCACAGGCCAAAATTATGATGTTGATGCCGATTGTTTTCACAGTGATTTTTATAAATTTTTCTTCAGGGCTGGTTTTATACTGGCTTGTAAACAACGTCCTTTCTATCACCCAACAATACTATACTACAACGAAAGCTGCTTAGTTATGGAGGTAATTCATGTCGCCTCGTTTGGAATTTGAAGGCAAAGATGTTGAAAAGGCATCCCAAAAAGCTTGTGAAGAATTGAAAATCCCAAAAGAAAAACTTAAGTACGATGTTATTTCTTATGGAGCTACCGGTATTTTTGGTCTCGTTGGTATTAAGAAGGCAAAAATTCGTGTTACATTGCCGGATTTAACACCTGAAGATAATACCGAAGAGAAGGATCTTGAACAGAATAATGAATCAAAGGAACATGTCACCGAAGCTGAGCGTTCAACAGAACAAGCAGGCCTTGACGATAAGGCAATCGTTTCTATACCGGATGGGTCTGTAAATTTGGGTAAAAATGTTCTTCAGCGAATAATTGATCTAATAACTATTGACGCAGAAATATCATTTGAAAAAAAACCAGGCCAAATTTTATTTTATATAAAAGGCGGCAATGTGGCGATCCTGATTGGTAAGCAAGGACAGACTCTTGAGGCCATGCAATATCTCGTTGAAAAAGTTGTCAATAAACACAGCGAACAAAGAATTCGAATTCAGATAGATATTGAAGGTTATTTGGAGAAAAGACAAAATAACCTAAAGAGTCTTGCCGGGAGGCTTGCTGAAAAAGCGAAACGTAGCGGTAAACCCATTACAATAGGACAAATGAATGCTCAAGACAGAAGAATAGTTCATCTTGCTTTAAGGGATGACAGCGGCGTCAGAACGCAGAGCGTAGGAGATGGTTTTTTAAAGAAATTGTTGATATTTCCCAAGAAGAAATATCATG
>JAJSZW010000232.1 GCA_030262895.1 Deltaproteobacteria bacterium
TTGTTACCGTCTGAATATAAATATTCCATCTCCTGTTCTTCTATGTTTGCCTCTTTGAATTTTTCACTGGATCTAAATGTCTGATCAACTATAACGCCTGAAAGCATATTCTTTAGCTTGCATTTGTAAAGAGCCTTACCTTTTCCGGGTTTAACAAAGTTAAACTGCACAATAATATATGGTTCACCATTAATCTCAATTTTAAGACCTTTTCTCAGGTCACCGCTTTCATACATATATTAAAATTCCTCCTTGTTTTCCGCTCTGCGCGTTTCTTCAACAAACCGCTTTATCTTTTCAAGATCCTTTTGAAACCTTATGGGCTTTCCTTTAAAATCTAAAGAATTGGTTCCTGTGCAACTGTCCACACCGGCAGGACAAACACGCTTGATACCATCGAACACATTATCAGGCGCCAGGCCTCCTGCAAGAATAACAGGTATGCTGCTTGATTCGACCAGCTCGGCAGCTATATCCCAATCACACGTCCTGCCGGTTATACCGACAAAACCTTCGACCGGCTGGTTTTTCAAGCCGGAACCAGATGATTTTACAAGCAATGTATCGGTCAAAAAATAATCACTTACCGGCTCGAACATCCGTGCAACTTCAATTGATGCAACCTGATTTTTCATTCCGGACTGAGTTATCGGGATAGAACGTATAAGCTTGATTTCAGGAAACTTTTCTTTAATATTTTGCTGTAAAAGTATCAAATCTTCACAGTTCCCATATATACTGTAACGGCTTGCTATGTCTTCACAAAAATGAAGTATATCCGGCCTGTAATAATCCAGTGCTCGAAAGATATTATTCTGCTCACTGAAAAGCATGATCAAGCTGCTCTTCGAATCTGTAGAATCTATAAAGTTCGTTGTTTCTTTAACAATGGGAATCCGCCATTCCCCGCCGGAAACAATGACACTGCCGATATGATCCACCCCAAGTTCGATGAGTTTTTCAGCTTCAGACGCAGTTTGAACTTCATATATCTGGATGATAATATTATTTTCCATATTAAATTAAAGTTGACATTTTTCGAGGTGTTTAACATATTCAAGATGTTTGCGCAAATCGTATAAACTTTACTGACCATATAAAAAACAAGGACATGTCATGATAATCATAATAGATTTCGGCTCACAATATAATCAGTTGATAGCTCGCCGTGTTCGCGAATGTCATATATACTGTCAAATATTATCACCAGATACTGATATTGATTATGTAAGCTCTCTTAAACCTGAAGGCATAATACTATCGGGAGGACCGGCAAGCATTTACGAAAAACAGAGTCCTAAAATCGACAAAGCGATTTTTGATCTTGGCATACCTGTTCTTGGAATATGTTATGGAATGCAGTTTATGATACATTCCTTGGGCGGAACTGTAAAAAAGACAAAAAAACGCGAATATGGCTTTGCTGAACTTAAAATTAAAACTCAAAAAGATCTATTCAAAGATGTTGATAAAATAACAAAATGCTGGATGAGTCACGGTGATTCAACAGTTAAGCTGCCCGCGGGATTTAAGATAACGGCTTCTACAGAAAATACGGAAATAGCGGCAACTGTTGATAAAAATAAAAATTATTATGGAGTCCAGTTCCATCCTGAAGTTCAGCACACACAAAAGGGCAAGACTATTCTCCGCAATTTTCTTTTTGATATATGCGGCTGTAAACGCTCATGGACCATGAAATCATTTGCCAGGGACTCGATATTACAAATTAAAGAAACGATAAAAACAGAAAAAATTATTCTTGGTTTAAGCGGCGGAGTGGATTCCTGTGTTACAGCCTTGCTTATACACAAGGCAATAGGGGAAAATCTTACCTGTATCTTTGTTGACAACGGTCTACTTAGGAAGAATGAAGCAGATAAACTGAAAAAAAATCTTAAACAACATCTTAAAATCAACATCAGGTTTATTAATGCAAAAAGCAAGTTTTTAAAAGCATTGGCCGGTATAACTGATCCTGAAAAAAAGCGAAAAATAATCGGCAGAATATTTATGGATGTATTTGAAGCTGAAGCCCATAAAATAAAGGATGTTGACTACTTGGCCCAGGGAACGCTTTACCCTGATGTTATTGAATCCATATCTGCTTTTGGCGGGCCCTCATCTATCATAAAATCTCATCACAATGTAGGCGGTCTGCCAAAAAAAATGAAATTAAAACTTATTGAGCCGTTAAAATACCTTTTTAAGGATGAGGTCCGCCTGCTAGGCAAAGAATTAGGACTTCACGAAGAATTTATCTGGAGGCAACCATTTCCGGGTCCCGGTCTTGCTATCAGAATAATTGGAGAAGTAACAGGCCGGCGACTTTCAATATTAAGAGAAATAGATGCTGTTTTACTTGAAGAGATAAAAAATAATGGCTACTATAAAAAATTATGGCAGTCATTTGCCGTTCTTCTGCCTGTAAAAAGTGTAGGCATAATGGGCGACAAGCGAACATACGAAAACATTG
>JAJSZW010000233.1 GCA_030262895.1 Deltaproteobacteria bacterium
TCCAGTGAAATAGGTTCTCGTGCAATTTTTAATACCTTGCGAACCTTATCAATAGGTATCTCCATTTTATTTGCTATCTCCTCAGGCTTAGGCTCACGCCCAAGCTCCTGAACCAAATATCTGGATGTGCGGATCAGCTTGTTAATAGTCTCTATCATATGGACTGGGATTCGAATAGTCCTTGCCTGATCGGCAATTGCCCTTGTTATGGCCTGCCGTATCCACCATGTTGCATATGTACTGAATTTATAACCACGGCGATACTCAAATTTATCCACAGCCTTCATAAGGCCGATATTGCCTTCCTGAATCAGATCAAGAAACTGAAGACCTCTATTAGTATATTTTTTTGCAATGCTGACAACCAGCCTTAAATTCGCTCTGGTTAACTCACCCTTAGCTGCTTTAGCTATTAGACGCCCTTCCTCAACACCTGACATAATCTTTTTTAAAGTCCGGCCGTTAGCCTTTATAGCATATTCTCTTTCTTTTATCTTTTCGTAGATCTTCTTAAGTTGCGTATATAGTAAGGTTCTCTCATCTATAGTCAAATCACAACTGAGGTTAATCCATTCAACAAATTTTTTCTTTGTCTTTAAATTGACACAAAATTCAGCAACCGACACGTTAACTGTATCTGCATACATAGAAATCATTTTGCTCATAGAATCGAACCCTTCTATCTGGCCTCTTATAATATTTTCAATCTTATCTATTACTTTTCCTTCTAAACGCCAATTTTTTAATAGGTCGAATATTTTATTATTCCTGCGAGTTATACGACTTCTGATGCTACGCTGTTCAGACAGGTCTAATTTTGATGAAAATAGATTTTCCCTGTATGCTTCATTTTCTTTGTCAAGCTTTTCAATCGAACGAATGGTACCTAAAAACCTCTCAATCTGTAATACTTCATCAACATATGTATCTCCTTCGTCAACATCTCTTAACACATGTTTTGGACGAAGCTTGCCGCTTTCAATATGTTTACCTAAATCTAAAATACATTCAACTCCTGTTGTGGTATCTATAAGCGACCTTAAAACAGCCTGTTCGCCGGCCTCAATCTTCTTGGCTATTTCAACCTCTCCTTCTCTGCTTAAAAGAGTCACAAGCCCCATCTCACGTAAATACATCTTAACAGGATCGGTTACTGCACCAAAATCATCAACAGAAGCGCCCACGGTTTGATTGAATTTTTCTTTTAACTCTACCTGGTTATCCGCTACATTGCTTTTCTTTTCATCCACGATTTCAATATCAAGATCGTCAAACAACAAGAGCCGATCTCTTTATGGATTGCATATTGCAAAAGAGCACTGCCGGGCAAGTGAAACGGTTTACATTGTCGAAGGATATTTTGACCTCTTAGCATTACATCAGCATGGAATTCTGAACTCCGTAGCTACCCTGGGCACTTCTTTAACTCAGGCGCATGTCCAGCTTCTTAGAGGATTTGTTGGTAAAAATGGCGGATTTGTTCTGGTTTATGATTCTGATGAAGCCGGCATTAAGGCAGCAGAGCGAAGCATAAAGGTGTTTGATAAAGGACATGCCAATGCACAAATTCTTGTGTTGCCCGAAGGATATGATCCTGACTCATATCTTTTTAAATTTGGATATGAATCTTTTATGAATGAGGCTTTAAAGGCTAAAAGTATAATTCTTTTTCTTATTGAATCTGCTAAAAAAAAGCATGGTCTTTCCATTGAAGGAAAAATTCGTATCATATCGGATTTGAAACATCCCCTGGCGAATATTAATGATAGTGTTAAAAGATCTTTATATATCAAGGAGCTTGCAGAAATTATAGGAATTGATGAAGCAGCAATTCTGGAAAAGGTGAGAACAATATCCGGCAATAAAAGCATCAAACCAAATAAAGAGCTGCCAGACAAGACGCAGGATAGAAATCTTACCTTAAAGGGGGACAAGCACGAAAGAAAGATTATTGCAATGATGCTTCAATTCCCCGAAATATTACCTGAAATTATTTCGCGTAATATACTCGATCATTTCGAAGATGAATCTTTAAAGCTAATTGGTCAAGTAGTTCTGAAGCAGGGGGAGCATGAGGACGTTCGGGATGAATTGCATGATGTGAGCACCCGGGGCAACGGAATGGTATCTGATATCATTAACAGCATTGACGACAGGGAAAAAGGATGTATTGTTGCCTCGTTGTCTGTTGCCCCGTTGTCGATTGGTGAAGATAAGTGGGGTCGTGAAGGCTGTCTCAAGTTGTTATCACAATTTGAGTTATTCCGAAAGCGTCAAAAAAAGACTTTGTTGCAGAAGATAAAGGCAGCAGAGGAGTGTAATGACCATGAGCTACTTTCAGAATTGTTAAAGGAAAAGCAAATTCAGGTTAGGAAAGGCATAAAATCAAACCTAAATTAAGCGATTTTTTACTCGACCTGCACCAATCTCTTGCGCATCAAGG
>JAJSZW010000234.1 GCA_030262895.1 Deltaproteobacteria bacterium
TTAGCGCCCTTCGGGCGAGCTGATAAGCTGTTAAGCTTATTAGCTACGAATCATTGTCGCGGTCTAATAGTTTCTAACTTATTAATAAAATTGATAAAAAATGAAAATTTCTATACTATGAAAATATCAGCCACAATTGACCTTCTACCGGCAGATTCTTTTTTTTGCCCTTCTGCAAGACCGTAGAGATAGAGACGTGTTTTGACTAAGTTGACTTATCCGTGCGCTATTTTCTCATCCGCCAGCTCCGGCAACTGCCTTAACCCCACATGCCTGAGCAATCCGTCAAGGTCCTGCCTGGTAGACCAAAGTACTCCTTTTTCACGCATCAACGCCTCTGCGTCCTCAGTAAAACCTTCATGAGCAAAGAACCACAATCTTAAGATCTGAAGTCCTTCACCCACTTCCTCTTTTACAAAGCTTCCCTTCCGCATCAAAGATTCTACCTCGGCTTGGCCTACCTTTCGGCCTATCCACCACTTGCTCTCACATATCCAACGTTCTTTGCCGGCCCCACCTTCCACGTCTATTTCCATGCCCTTGCCACCACCAAGTCTGCTTCGTAGTTTTACATAACTAAAATGCCACGGTAAGGTAATATCCTCTTTGCTATGAAAAAGTTTGCCTGGTAGGGTTTTGTCCTGTCCACTCCAGAGGATTTGAGCCATATACACCTCTGCAAGATAGCCCCGATGGTCGTGGATACGCCGCTTTATAGTCTGATACTGAGTTCTCAAATCGTTTTGCACCGCAGCCCGATCCTGACCCTCTACCTCGATTCTCCCCCACACCTTTAGGAATTCAAGCAGGATCGGATCGTCTATTTTCCTAAACCAGCCTCCAAGTTCCATGTATTGAAGAAGATCGCCTCTGGAAAGTTTTATCAATACATCCCTGATGGTCTCCATTGGCACAACTTTTCCCTCACGCTCGGCAAGTTCTTTCTGGATTCTATCAAGATCAAGCCGGTCTCCTTCCTCCAGGGCAGAAAGATATAGGACCCACTTGGTGATTCCGTATTCATTGATCCGCTCTATCCACTTACTCACCTGGTCATTCAGTTCTGACCATATAAAACCGGAAGAAAGGTCTACTGCGAGGATTTCGTTTAATGTTTCTTCGCTTACAATTGGCTTTCCCTGCTTTGCGGCCTGGCGAACAACTGCTGTAATATAGAAAGGATTGCCACCACAACGATCAGCCACTACCGGCAACATCTTTTCTTCTATTTTTGCTCTGTGATAGCAAGAAGCATTAAACGCCAACCGCGCTCCCCAATAGTTGGTCATTGGCTCTATGGGATGACTGTCAAACCTTCCAAAAAGCGATCCCCGACCAAGGATTTCCCTTGCCAGGATACTCATGGCAGAGCCTGTGACAAAATGCGGGCATGTAGGAGACTCAACCGCCTCTTGCATAAAACCGACGATATCAAACTCGTATTGGGGAAGACGGGTATTCTGGAATTCGTCCAAGAACATCACAGTAGTGCTCTCATCGCGATCTGATATTCCTCTTGGCAGCCAGAGGGCTTCTTTCTCCGGGATAATCACGCCGCTCTTCTTCTGCAGCCACCCCAGCAGGTTTATACCGCCTGCAAGATACTTTGATATTTTTATCTTCGATTTCATTAAATCAGGAAGGTCGTCAACATTGATGACCGTTCGATCCAAAATACTTATATCTCTCAGTCTGAATGCCGCATACCAGCGCAGAAAATTCTCTACATATTCGGCAGCAAACTCCCACCGGTCAAGCGGTTTGTCTTTAAAACTGTAATAGACCGGTACAAGCGCCTTTGGATCCAGATGATCCTGCTCAAAAAAGAGATGGTTTACCACCCGCTTGAATATCTCGGTCTTTCCCATGCGTCTCTGGCCCAAAAGGACTGTCGACATAGTCCGACGTCCTATGGCGTCAAGAGCAGCATTGTAAAGATAATCTATATGCTCTTGTCTGTTTGTATATACCTCACGCGGAACAAGCGGCCGAATGGCCCATCTGGAGTCTGTTCTTTTGTCAGAAAGATTGTTTTCTTTTGTTTTCATTTTTTCTCCAAAACAAATATTAAGAAAAGCGCTTACTGAAAATCCAAAACCTCCTGCTTCATGAAAATAAAATATCCTTCACCTGGAACAATCGGAAAATCCACACCCACGAGTTGCCCTTCCAGCCCGAAACCGGCTGTCTCGAATGCGCCTTTATCTAGGACATATCTTTGGAGGTATTTTATCTGTTCTGTCACAATAATAATAGCCCTGGGTATTAACCTTTTTAAAGTCAGATATACCATACGGAAATTTCATTATTACCCCTCCTCCCATATCCTTATGTTTTTCCCAAAATTCTTCCTTCTCTTTCCCACATAAAGAAGTTTCAAGGGTCGCCCATTAATTTTGAATTATTGAAAGTAAATATTTAATATCCGTCC
>JAJSZW010000235.1 GCA_030262895.1 Deltaproteobacteria bacterium
TCCGATTAGCTGTATCTCCTATGGCAAAACACTCAAACCAAAGGAGGTACTGCAATGTTATTTTTCGGAAGATTTTATCAGTCGCTTAGTTTTCGTCTTTCATCCTTACGTTTATTTTATCTTTTACCTTTACTCATAATTTTTCTTAGCACTTCCAATGCCTTTTCAGGCGATGTAAGCCTTGAATGGGATCCGAGTATTGAACCAAACGTTTCCGGCTATAAGATGTACTATGGCACTTCGAGCGGTGACTATACTTACACTGTTGATGTGGGCAACTACACCACCTGCACCATCTCAGGCCTCGAAGAGGGTAACACCTATTATTTTGCCACAACCGCCTACGATTTTTCCGGCAACGAAGCTGATTACTCTAATGAAGTTTTTAAATATATACCAAAAACAGATACGGACGGGGACGGAATACCCGACTATGATGAGATAGATATATACAGCACTGATCCAAATATGCCCGATACTGATCTGGATGGTATCAGTGATGGTGATGAGATAGATTTTTGGGGAAATAGTTGGAACGCAGACAGTGACGGAGACGAAATAGTGAATCTTCTTGATTGGGATTCGGATAACGATGGCTTCTCAGATGGGTGGGAGAAAGACCAGAACTCTGATCCGTCCGATCCAGGTTCGATTCCCTCTCTTCTTTCTATCGAGACCGGCGAGGTGAATGTGGATCACACATGGACGACGGTGGAGCTGCAAAAATCTTTTGTTCATCCCATAGTGATTGCCAAACCACTAAGCCTTAACGACGATGATCCGGCCGTGGTGAGAATTCGCAATGTGGACAGCAACGGCTTTGAGGTTCGCATTCAGGAATGGGACTATCTCGATGGAATACATGGCGAGGAGACTGTGAGCTATATCGTCATGGAACAGGGCAGTTACACCCTGGAAGACGGGACCCTTGTGGAAGCGGGCGCCTTTGAGACAGACAATACAAGTTCTTCCGAAGCAGTCGAAGCAGTCTGTTTCAATCAAACCTTTGCTGCGGAACCCCTGGTGCTTGCCGCTGTCACCACTTTTAACGAGCAAGATGCGGTAACCGGCAGGATAAAAGGAGTCACCACGAATGGCTTTGAGTATTGCATGCAGGAGCAGGAAGACAATTTGCAGGTACATTGCGTGGAAACCATATCTTACATTGCCTGGGAGCCCTCATGCGGCGTCGTAGACGGACTCGCCTTTGAGGTCAAGAAGACTACGAATGTAGTGCGACAGAAGCCTTATACCATTCTTTTTGACCAGGAGTTTATGAACATCCCGCTGTTCCTTGCAGATATGCAAACAACAGTCGGGACAGATACCGCAAATGTCCGCTGGCAGAATAATGACGCCTTTGGTGTGGATGTGCAGATCGACGAAGAGCAATCTCGTGACAAAGAGACAAACCATCCTAAGGAGGTGGTCGGCTATATGGTCTTTGAATATATGAGCTTATGGTAAAACCTGAATACCCAAAGCCGCATCTTAGGAACGGGTTCGAAATAATAACTTCTCCAAGTAGGCGCATAGATTTGAGTCAAATTGGTGGCCTGAAGCTGTGATGCATAGTTGGGGAAGTTATTTGAGTGTAACCAAAATAAAACAAAGTTATCGATTTTCGTCAATTGTTTGAACCAGCTTTAACAGAAGTAAAAGGGCATTACTTATTGTTTTTACAACCCTTGAATCCAGATTATTAATTGTCAAGCCCTAATTGTTGGCATAAGTGGGTCAGATATTTTTAGTGCCCATATGTAAGAACCGGTCCGCATGCTGTTTGAGCTTGTTCGAATTGATCGAATAATCGAAATTTTTGACACAAAAGAAGAGGCTGTAAAATCTTTATAGTTAATTCTAACAACTTATGAACCATAATGATTAATCAACAATTGTTCTATCTTTTCTTCCAGCATTTCATATGAAAGATAACGCCATCCCAGCATATAATTTTTTTCAGCCGCCTGAGCCATTTGTTCAGAATCGTTTAGAAGATTATTAATTTTCTTTATCGTCTGTTTTGTTATATAGTTATCAAAAGAAATAACATCAAAACCTTTTGGTTCAATATCAGCTACAAAAATTGAATATCTGTTAATCACTATAGGTTTTCTGAAATAGATTGATTCGACAAATGCATTGCCGTAACCTTCATATACTGACGGATAAGTTATAAGATCCGCATGTTGATAAACATCCCATAATGTAAAGATTTTCCTGCCATTTTCGTCAAAACCTCTTTCAAAGCCTATCCTGTCCGAGATTATTTTAAGGTCAACATCTATTAGTTTTACGAATTCTTCTATCCGCATTAAATAATCTTGCCCTTCATCTTCGGCTTTGTGAGTTATCACAAGAGAAGCCTTAGGATAATCAAGCCTTTTT
>JAJSZW010000236.1 GCA_030262895.1 Deltaproteobacteria bacterium
AATCTGTATTTTTTACAGCACATACCACAAACTATCTCGAATTAGGATAAAAAAACAAATTATGTGTTTTTTAAAACAACTTCATCTGTCCTGGTACATCATCCTCCCAGATGTAAGCCTTTAAAACCGTTTCGTCCATTTGATTGTGGAATTCGCACAGGTACAGAATGTCACGGACAGCCTCATTGAAAGTGCAGATGCCTTCGGTCTTTTCTACGTGTTTCCAGAGGTTGACGGTTTCCTTGCCGTATTGTTTATGAAAGTTCCGTGTCTTGAGGGTTGAGATCGGGTTTATGACCTTTTCGGAAAGCTCCCGAAGATTGGAATTGTGGAACTGTATCTTTAAACTCAATTCTTCATGTCCTTGACATGTTTTTTCAATGTATCTGCGTAAACAGATGTCAGCTAATGCGCTAATCAAGACGCGACACCGAGCCTGCACAGATTCCCCTTGAGTTTTTGGCTGAAATCAGACATATTGTTACCACTTGAAAACAAGTGAGGACTTTTTGTCTGGAGCCGAAAATGAAAAAACGACCTGAAGAAATTTTCCGCAAGCACGGTGGCCGGCTTCGAATGAGCGAGGCCATCAAACACGGCATCACACGCTATATGCTCTATTCGCTGAGGGATAAGGGCGTCATCGAACAAGTGAGCAGAGGTATCTATCGGCTGGTGGAACTGCCTCCGATCAGCAACCCCGATCTGGTTACTGTGAGCCTTCGCTTTCCGAACATCGTCATCTGTCTTGTCTCCGCACTGGCCTATCATGACATTACGACTCAGATTCCGCATGATGTTTCCGTGGCGGTACCAAGGGACTCACGGATGCCTTCACTCGACTATCCTCCCATTCAGGCCCACAGATTCTCGAATGAAGCATACAAATCCGGCATCGAGAAGCATCGGATTGATGGAGTGCACGTCAAAGTCTACAGCCCCGAGAAAACCCTGGCCGACTGCTTCAAGTTTCGCAATAAGATCGGAATGGACGTGGTGCTGGAAGCACTGAAACTCTACAAGACACGAAAGAAGTTCGACCTCGGTGAACTGCTCAAATACGCCAAGATCTGCCGGGTCGAAAAGGTGATGCGGCCATACCTGGAGGCGACGGTATGAAGTCTCCCAAAAACATCCCAGCGTCCGACCGGCAACGTATCCTCAACCGCGCCAAGAGCGACCGACGGCCATTCAACGAGTTGCTTTAATACTACGCCATGGAGCGATTCCTCTACCGGCTATCCCAATCCGCTCACGCCGACCGATTCATTCTCAAAGGAGCTTTGATGCTGAGAGTCTGGCGTTCGTCGGAACTTCGTCCGACCATGGACATCGACATGCTGGGAAGAACGAGTAACAAGGAAGCCGACATCATCGCACAGATCCGGGACATCTTGTCCATGGACGTGGAAGCGGACGGACTTGTCTTCGATGCTGATTCCATTCAGACCGAGCAGATCACCGAAGACGCTGATTATGAGGGGATCAGGTTTCATTCAGGGAAGTCACGACTGCAGTGGATGGATTTCTCACGCCAGTTGTCGCGGCCCTTTCCTCCGGCAAACCAAGTCGCACAAACTGGATCGCATCCGGCCCATGGTCCTGAGCCGATGGACTCCCATCAAGAAGAGCACCCTCAATCATTTTTCACCCGTACAGCCAACATCAAAGGTTTGAAAGGCTCTCCTATTCATCAGGAAGCAAAGAATTTGTACAGGAAACTCAGCACGGCCCTGGGCGTTCAAAAACAGGGTCCTGCTTGCTCTACCCATACTGATTTTGCTAAATGACAGTGGCTTAATTGTCAAACATTAATTCACAATTCAAGCTTTGACACCGAATCGACACCGAATCCTATGTGTCTGCGTAAACAGATGTCAGCTAATGCGCTAATCAAGACGCGACACCGAACCCACTCTTTCAGCCAGCACCTTCTTCTGTTTCAGATGGGTAGATATTCCAAACTCGACCCAATCTCTGCATAGCATCTTCTTGCCTTCTTTCAATAACGCCCGGGGTCCATTCGGACTCTTGCAGTACTTGGGTAGTTAATGCAAATCGTGAGATACCATCCCTAGACTTAAAATATCTTTCCTTTTTTCTATCAAAATCATAATTTCGGGCTTGGCTATTTTTTCGATGGGATAGCAGAACTAAATTCCCTAAACAATGTGTGTACTTATCTCGTTCCTCGGGTGTGGGAAACCATTGAACCCAAACGCTATCAACATTTGGACTTTGTGGAAGAACATGCTCTACAGATATAACAGCATAATCATAATAAGCTGCACCTTCGGACAAATCGGCATCCAATCGTAACAACACATACCTGGGCACATAACGAATATGATAAATATTGCC
>JAJSZW010000237.1 GCA_030262895.1 Deltaproteobacteria bacterium
TCGGCGTGTTGGCCGTAGCCAGCCTTGGAATACAGTCAGAAGTTGGGCGGTATTTTAAAACTCTCGGGGAATCGCATAGTGCGGACCCGCTTGCTATGTGGTGTGGGGAGGGGGGAGAGAGAAACTCCCCCTTACCCGATTAGCCACCCCACGATTCCATCAACTTGTCAAAGGTCAACTGCCCGCTCCTAAGCACCCCTGTGTATCCGCCACCTGGATTTCCCCATGCACCCGCCAGATATAATCCTTTGATAGGGGTTTCGTTACTTATCCTTGTCATATAAGCATTTTCCATGGACTGCTCAAAACCATAAATGGACCCTTCAGTATTACCGGTATAACGCCAATTTGTAAGAGGAGTAGCCGTCTCCTTGACTTCGATCAGGGATGAGAGTCCGGGAACCACCATTTTTTCAGCTCGGCGGATCAGAATATCTGTCCATCGATTCTTTTCTTCATAATAGGCTGTCTTATTACCTGTTTTGTAATCATGTTCATACCTTCGCCAGGGTTCATAGCCGCACAGAAAAAGAAGCATCAGGGTGGAGGTCCCTGGGTTTGAATAGCCATCAAAAGCGTTGTCATAGATGGTCACACTGAACGAGCCCTGCTCAATATCGCCCTTCAAGCAGGATTGATAATCAGCCTCGCCCCCGCGACCTGATAAGACATGGGTGCTGTACCCTTTTATTTTTCCTCTTAACTCAGTGTTCAAGCCAAGCCATACGATAAAGGTGGAAAGACTCGGCCGATAATTTTCAAGGTACTTTAAATAATCAGCCGGTAAAGCTTTACGTGGCAGCAACTTCTTAAACGTTGTTAGGGCGCTTGCATTACTTACCATAGCCTTGGCCGGTAAAACATTTCCTTCTGAAAGCAAAACGCCATTGACAACACCATTCTTGATCAAAATCTTTTCTACAGAAGTTTCGTAAATGATCTGTCCACCTGAATTTTCAATTACTTCGGCGAGTGCGTAACTTAGATCCTGGGAGCGTTGTTTGATATAGTAAGATCCGTTTTTAAGGTACCCTCCGGTAGTATTCGCATAGTAAAATCCGGAAAGTTTGGATGGAGGCAATCCATAATAGCCCCATTGAGCCGTTAAGATATCCTGAAGTCCTGGATCCTTGACATAATCATTTACCAGATCGGCCAGGGTTTTGTTTCGTACATTCCACATCTTGCGGTACTGAATCGGGAAAATAGGCTTGAAGAATTTCCCTTTTTTCTCATGGAGTCGGTTAACCTCTTCGGCAAGACCGAGCATTTGTTGGACAAAGCGTCGGGTCCCATCCTTTTCAGCAGGAAAGTGTTTAGCCAAAAGACTAATATATGCCCCTGGATCTCTCTGGGGAACAGAGATATCCATATCCGGGGTTTTCAACCGATAGACCTCAGGGAGCTCAACCAATTGTAGCCTGTTAAGCACTCCTAAATCTTTCAGGATACGCGCCGTTGCATTGTTGTTGACTGAGGTTCCGTGGAGGGAGACTTCGAAGGTAAATTTACCGTCTGCCCTATCAAACGAGGTCGCATATCCGCCCGGGATATTATGCTGTTCGATGACGGTAACTGGTACACCCTGCTTGGCCAGATAGGCGCCACAACATAATCCCCCAAGGCCGGCTCCAATGATTACCGTTGGATAATTGTTTCTATGTCCCATTCTGGCAGCATAGGCTGAAATCTTTTTCCAATCCAATGCAAGAGATGCAGCGGTCATAGCAGATATGCTAAGGAAGGCTCGTCTGGAAATAATTTTGTTAAACATCTTTCACCTCTTTTCTAATTACGTGGCGGCAATAACCAGCGCCGAGTCTCTGCCAAAACCTTAGCACATGTAAATGTTAACTATATGTTAAATAGAGTGAAAACCGCACTGCTTTTAGGCGTCTGCGTTAATTGGCTTTGTTGGGCATTTTTTGTATTTTGGTAAAATTGTCAAGAATGAAGACCTGCCCCGTTGTTTTTTGTGGGCATTCCATAAATATGAAAATAAAGTCTGTTGGCTTTATAATTATTTATGGGCTTCCCGCACATTCCATAAATTTAAATAGCTATTTGTTAATGATTTCTGGATTCTATTTATTTTGTCTTGTGTAATCATATCGTTTTTAAATTTTTCGCCATAGTATTTTAACTGGTTTTTCATTATTTTAGCCCCTTTAGCCTCACCACCATAATGAAAAATAAAACATTTTTTGAAGGGTAAAGAAAAATTGCCTTGAAAACTTGGACTAGATGGCTTTGCCATTATTCCAGCACGCTGTGTTGCTAAACTAAATGCTACTTCGACACGATACCGCAAAGAAATATTAGAACCTAAATCATCGTATGCTTGGTACCAATGATC
>JAJSZW010000238.1:0-859 GCA_030262895.1 Deltaproteobacteria bacterium
CGGAGGTGTCGATGTAGCCGGCGTCGGCTTGCCAGTCTCGACTCATCATCTCTCCACATCTCCCACAGCGCGGTGGCAACGGTGGCCCCTCTGAAATGGGGGCTGACAGAGATTCCTGCTCAGCATCCGCGTAGCACACAAAGTTGTAGATCACTTAGTCCACCGACCTTTCACTGTCCGCACACGGCGGGTCGTCTTGCATTTGCGTCAACCAGCTCCCTTGCCGATGTAGAGCTTGGTGTTCTTCCACTTGCATTCAGGAAAACGAGAGCACCGGAGAACCAATTGCTTGGGACTCCGGTGCACCGTCACCGGCGCTCCACATAGTCTGCAGATGCGCTTGGCCATGGTCTAGCAGCCCGCAACTCCAGTGCACAGGTCGTAGATGTAGCCGATCGCGTTGGGGGCCAGCACCTCGAGGGTGCCTTCCCACTCGACCATGCCCTTGGTAGAGCTGCCGAGCTTCGCGAGTTCCACTGCCAAGACCGGGCGCAGCACCGCGATGCGGACCTTGTTGGCCTCCGCACACGAGATGACGTCGTTGGGCTGATAGCGGTGGAGGTAGATCCGCTGGGTCCCGAAGTCGCTCTGATAGAAGTCGACCGTGTTGATGACCGTGCGGTCATTCACCGGGATGTTGTAGCGGATGTTGGAGTTGGGGTTCAGCGTCAGGTTGCTGAGTGACCTCTTCTGCGGGCTGTTGCACCACAGTGTGTCGGTCATCGCCCCCTTGGCCCACATGGCCTCGAGATGCGCATTGAGGATGCACTCCGTGATGCAGTCGTCCGGGCTAGACCCGGAGACCGTAGTCACGGTGCCCATTTCGTTTGCGCCCAGACCCAGCGTAGTAACACAGGTC
>JAJSZW010000238.1:869-2341 GCA_030262895.1 Deltaproteobacteria bacterium
GCGAACGCAAGGAAGCCATCCATCTTGCGCGGTAGCACGGCGCCCGCGTTGCCTTGGGCTACCTGCATCTGGCGCTGGGAGTGGACGAGCGCGAACTCGATGAAGCGCGCGAGCTCCATCGTTGCCTTGCGCAGCTGGTAGACGTATTCGTCTCGAATGCCAGCGGTGTTGATGTCCCGCTGGGTATCGGAGACGTCGAATGTCCGCCTGATGATGTGAGTCAGGTTGCAGAGTCGCTTCCTGGGCACGAGCGGATCGAAGGTAGCGTCGCTACCCTCAGGAGTGGCCTGGACCTGAGCGTTGCCCACGTCGGGGTCGCCGAAGCCTGCCAAGATGTCGACCAACCACTCATGAGTGATGTTGTTGGCCGGCGCCTTCTCGAACCCCGACAGGAACAGAGTGTCCATCGGGGAGATGTTGGTGATGATGTCGAGAAGGTCTTCTCGGTTACCAGTGCCAACATCGAAGGAGTTCATGACTCCCAGAGAGTTTACAAACGGCATTTACTGACCTCACGCATAGCGCAGATCAGCCCGTTAGCTACTGAGGAAGCGAGCGGTCCAGTCGCCTCGATAGATTCTGATCCGTAAGTCTCAGTCCCTTGCGATGATCAGCCGGGTCGGTTGATTCCATGAGCTGTTTGATCATGGCTGCCTCGGCTACGAGCTCTTGCTCTGGGTCGACTTGGGAGGAGGGATCAGGAATATATCGGGGCGTTGGGGTGCCGTTCCCTGCAGGAACGATAGGCGGAACTGCCTGTGCGCTAGCCGCTTCCCGCGTGACCAATTCTTCCGGTTCAGCAACAGCACGGAACGCTTGAGGGATAGAGCAGTGGGGATTCTTCCCCCTGAACATATCGATCAACGGTCCATGGATCTGCACGTCGAAGGCTGGGTAGATCTCCCCCAGGTTCATCATGTCCGAGTAGGCATTCTTCTGCTCAAGCCCCTGCAGATGAGGCATGATCGTGCCCATGATCTCGTTTTTGAACCCGGCGAGAGCCTCCTGGAGCCTCGCGTCCTGCATCACCTGCATCCGGGTTTCGGGATCGAGGTTCTCCAGATTGGCCTGAATGAGCTGGTCGTGCTGGGACTGGAGGGAGTCTAGTTTCCCCTTCAGCTCAGCATTGCTTCCATCCTGCTCAGTCCGGTAGTTCTGGAGTTCCTGGTCCTTGGCCCGGAGCTCATCGATGAGGGTCTTGATCCGCTGTTGTGCGTTCGGAGAGAGTTGTTCGGGCGCGGGGGTTTCCGGCGGAGGTTGACCTGGCGCGGTCAGAGGAGGCGCCTGCGAACCATCTATCATCCCCTCGGTGGTGCCCGCTGGTGGCTGATCGCCGATCCGTTGCTGCTGCTCAGCACGTTGGCGCTCAATCGCATCGCGGGCATAGCTGCCGGGAGGAGGAAGAGGTTGTGGCGGCTGGCCGTCTGGGCCTACCTCAACAGCCTGGGAATCCGGGATCTGTGCTCCGTCGC
>JAJSZW010000239.1 GCA_030262895.1 Deltaproteobacteria bacterium
AACAGGGCAAAGAATAGAGTCCTGAGGATCAGTCACTGGTGTGAATTCAATTTTTCGGATAGCGGCCTTGGCCCTGAGCGGTTCAGGCAATTCTATAAGGCTATCTTCCTGCATGCGCAACATGGCAACACGGCATGACATATCCTTTAGCTTGCCATCAGGTTTGAGCCATCGAAGCATTTGGCAAACTTCACGGGAAAGTTTTGCACGGTAAAATTGTGGATTTTCTTTTATGAGAGATCTGATTTGATCAAGTTCTTTGTTGGTGCGCCAAGCGAAGCTTGGTGCTTCTTGCAGGGTGAAAGTCCCTGTCGGGTAAGGTTTAGCCAACCGCCCGTATCGAGTGTTGCGTGATTGGGAAGGATAGACATACCGTCGAACGACCCACACGAAGCGTACACAGAGAATCATATAGGCCACAGGAGGGAATGTGCCCTCTGAAGCATGGTACAGCGTCGTTACGAGCATAAAAGCAGTCGGCTATGTTGTTAGCGTTACAGAAGCCAACACTATGGAATCATTTTGGCGAGATTCTGGAGGGACTGTCGGCGTCCACAGGGCGTGGCATGTATGAAGAGAAGTACACAAGAACTTGGGAGACCCTGTTAGTTCCTGATAGTAAGGGTTGGAATGAAGCACCCGTTTCTCTTGGAAGAAAAAAAAATGGTACATAGGATATCCAGCAAAACAGCAAAATCCCGGTGTTGAGGATGAAACTCTCCGTCCCCTCAACAAGCCAGAAATGGAACACAAATATTAAAGACGGGGTAGCACAAGAGAAAATATCAGGTAAGCCTGTCCAACGATAATAAGGAGGCTGGCTGATGACTTACAGGGAGTCATACTCACTCATAGTACTCTGAGACGGGAGAGCCGATCACATGGGGAAGGGGTGAGCAAAGTTATGTAGTCTGTAAAGGAAACATTGACCGGACATGTAGGGCTGGAGAATTGATGCAAACCTCACTGCAGAGAATAGCAGAGAAATCTGCACTACAAAAAGAACACCGATTTCAGAATCTGATGATACTGCTCACAGCAGGATTTTTGCATTGGTGCTGGAAGAAACTCAACAAAAAAGTCGGCTCCCGGTGTTGACCGGGTAACAGCCTTGCAATATGGAGAGAATCTTGAAGGTAACATAGCAAAACTTGTAGAGAGTGCAAAAGGAGGTTGGTATCGGGCAAAACTGATACTCAGGCGTTTTATACCGAAACCTGGAGGTAAATTAAGACCTTTGGGTATTCCGGCAACGAGTGATAAGCTACTTCAAACGGCGGTAACTACGATACTTGAAGCTATATTTGAGCCAATATTTCTGACTTGCAGCTTTGGTTACAGACCACATTTGGGTGCATTGGATGCGATTAAAGATCTATCCTTTCATCTTCAATTCCGTGGCTATAACTATATTGTAGAAGCCGATATCAAAGGCTTCTTTGATAACATAGACCATGATTTACTAATGGAAATGCTGTCAAAAAAGATAGATGATAAACCGTTTTTGCGACTTATCATTAAGTGGCTCAAAGCAGGAGTATTGGAAGAATGCAAGGTGATAAATCCGGTAACAGGTACACCGCAAGGTGGTATAATATCACCAATACTTGCCAATATTTATTTACATTATGTTTTGGATGAGTGGTTTGAAGAGGTGGTAAAAGCATACTGTCGAGGTGATGTTTATCTGTGTAGATACGCAGATGATTTTGTGTGTGCTTTTCAGTACGAAGACGATGCCAGGCGATTTTACAAAGCTTTAGGTTTGCGTCTGGAAAAGTTTGGACTTTCATTGGCAGAAGAGAAAACACGTATGATGCGTTTTAGTCGGCTGCACATGGAAGATAAAACCTGTTTTGAATTTTTGGGTTTTGAATTTCGCTGGGGAATGAACAGAGCCGGTGTACCACAGGTTTTGAAACGAACCTCAAAGAAGAAATATAAGAACTCATTGAAAAGATTTTCCGAATGGTGCAAAAGTAACAGAAATATGCGGATGACTGAGCTGTTTCATAAGTTAAACTCTAAACTTCGAGGATATTATAATTATTATGGAGTCAGAGGCAATTATGACAGTTTGGCATCTTTTTTCTATCATGCCATAAGGCTGTTATTTAAATGGTTAAACAGACGAAGCCAGAGGAAAAGTTATACTTGGACAGGTTTTAAGGAATTACTGAAACATTTCGGAATAGCAAAACCACGCATCACGGAAAAGAAACGTCATAAACAGCTTCTACTGTTCAGTTAGTGCAAACACATAAGCGAATAACTTTGAGGAACCCGGTGCGGTAATTCCGCACGCCGGGGGA
>JAJSZW010000240.1 GCA_030262895.1 Deltaproteobacteria bacterium
GCTGCCTGCTCGGATGAACCTTCGGCAAGAGACTGGCTTGCTTCTGAGACCTGGCCCGAGGCTGAGGCTACCTGGCCGGCGCCTTCAGTCATAGTCTCTACAACACTGGATAGAGACCGCACCAAGCCTCTGGCAATAAAGAAGGCCAGTCCAACGCCTAAAATCATGGCAATGCTAGCAACGACTGTGATGATAAGCTTCAACCTGCTGGCTCCCGATAGAAGTACCTGCTGGGTAGTCATGTTTCTTTCCGTTGTATCTTCAACCTGATGCATCTTTTCCTGCACTTCATGCATGTTCTTTTCGGTTACCATGACAAATATATTGCCGGCCTCATCCTGGCCTTTCTTGAAATCTCTTGCCAGGTTGCGCGTTTCACGTAAAATAGCGACCGTTTTTTTAAAATTTGGCTGAATTATGTTGCCTACAATCGCAAGCGCTCCATCATAATCTTTAACGGCAAGCTTTTCATTTATCAGTTTGCCTGAATCATGGATCAAACGATGCGGTTCTTTGATTTTTTCAAACAAAGCTCCAAAGGCGGGAAATTCCTTTGCCATGCCTGCTGCCTCAGTTCCATGGAGCCATTTGCCGAAAGCGCACTTTGTATGATCAAGTTCCACGGACAGAGAAGCCTTTTTTTCAACGATCTCATTCATTACCTTATCCAACCAGTTGAGATGCGCCACTTCAGCACGATAAAAGGTGGTCATGGCTTGTTCCACGTCCAGCTTGTTCATCTCCCTGCTAATTTCAATTGCAGATTCATGGAGATGGCGGTGCGGTTCCTCCATTGATTTAAATAGGGATGCCAGGGCTGGTATGGCAGCCTCGGCGTTTTTTCGCTCCTCGCCATACAACCACTTTCCGAGCTCACATCTTGTATGGTCGGTCTCAACCTTTAATTCCTTGATATCTTTGTCCTGCAAAAAAGCGCTTACCTTACCTGCCCAATTAAGATGATCAATCTCTCTTGCTTTCATTTCTCCTATAATACTTTCTCCGTTAATCATGTTAACTGCGTTTGTTACAATCCCGCTAATACCGGAGTAACTGGTTATACCGATACCCAATAAAAGTACCAGTATAATTCCAAACCCAAATGCAATCTGTTTTCCTACCGTCATGTTTTTAAACATAATAAATTTCTCCTTTTTTTTACTAGTTATCGTTACTGGTTGCTGGTTGCTGGTTGAACAAGTGACGAGTAACGAATCCCTCATCTATGCCGTGCTTTCAAGCAAGGCTACCTCTTCTGTGCTAAGCACCCGATCGATATCCAGCAGTATCTTGACCCCTATTAATAGGTATGGCCAAAGTATTATGACAAATATTGCCTGGTAAAGCGCCAAGTATTTGACATGCTATAAAATTGGCGGTTCCCGTATTCCTCGCGATGACCACTCAGAACCAGGGATTTTCGTTCAGGCACTAAATAGTCAATTTTCCCACTCGACTAATTATCCAATTAATAATAAAACCCAGGCCAAATCGGCCCGGGTTTTATTGTTTTCATGATTGATGATCTCGTAAAAAGTCGGAAAACCGATTTCTTACCACAACATATAGGTATAATGCAAGACGAATGATACTATATGTTGAGGTCAAAATAAAATGTTGGGACTTTTTACGAGACCATCATGATTAGAAAAGTATCTGAAAATGAGTTACCAGAATATCATTGTCTTCATGATATCCATGCATTTCCTTTCTTACTGTATAGTTGAGCTGCCATTTAATATCCTGCCTGTGAATAAACCAGTTCCATCCGACAGTGTACCAGCGGCTGTCAAAACCGTCATCAACATCTACATTTGGATCAAATTCGTCATACCGGGCCGTAAGCTGAAAGTTGTCAGTCAGGTCATACTGCCCCTGTATTCCATAGCCATAGCCCCTGTCTTTGTTGTGTCCATGCTGCTGTACATATTCGATCTGGGCATGAAATGGTCCAATATCCAACGCTGAGTTTAAATCCCAGATGTTCAGGTGCTTGCCGACTACACCGTCTTTTGTTTCAAAAACATAATTGCCGTTATCTACTATGGCATCTCCAAGAACAGTTGTTTCATAATCATATCCGGTCTGGTCGTATGCATAGCTGATGCCGAAATTTATATATCTTGACGGCCTGTAAACAACCATGGCGGTTGCCATAAGATTATCATTGTCATTTTGCATTTTATTGAAACCGTTGCCATTATATAAACCTACTGCATAGTAGAAAGGTTTGTCATGCAGTTTGCCTCCGTGGTCCCTGCCGTCAAATGCGCCATTCTTGGCTGATTCAAAGCTTATC
>JAJSZW010000241.1 GCA_030262895.1 Deltaproteobacteria bacterium
GAGTGATGCAAGAGCCGGCCAGTTTACCGCAGATATGGTTCGAGTATAGCTTGGATTGGACCAGTATCTGAGGCCGGTTATAATAGTAACGACTTTATTTGTTTTGGATGGCTTAATATATTTTTTAAGCTTTTTTTTCTCAGAAAGTGATTTCTTTTTAGTAGATACTTTTATTTTTTCAGGAAATGATTTCTTTTTAATAGATACTTTTATTTTTTTTGAGCTTTTCTTTCTTTCTTTTTTTGAAAAAACACGAATCTTTTTTATAGCTTTACCCTTGTATTCGCTTTTTGGGAACTGCTTTACTATGCGCTCAAAGATATCAATGGCTTCTTTTCTGTCTGACTTTCTTGATGAAATTTTGTATAGTTTACCATAAAGCTCCCCTGACATGTATAGACCTGCTGCTGCCCAGGGACCCTTTGGAGCATGTTTGTAAACCGCCTGAAACTTTTCAATGCAACGCAGCCAGTTATGTCTGTATTTACGTTTATGGGAGTTATTGCGAAGTTTTTTATAACAGGTTTCGGCTTTAAAATATTTATCCTTTGCCGTGATTGCAAATGACTCACAGGGCCACAAGACTGCAAGAGCATAGAAGCAGACGAGTAAACTAAACAATATGGTTTTTTTATTCAGCATAATAGTACAGGGGGTCGGGGTTCAGGGATCAGGGATTAGCTTCCCAGTCACGGACAAACAAGTTTGTCCATGCCACCCGACTATCTATGTTTTTAGTATCTTAGCTCAAAATTCGTGTTTTTTCTGGCGGAAAATAAATTCGAAATCCGAAACAATATCGAATGACAAAAATTCAAATTCAAAATCAACAGTATCCGCCGGATTTAATCTCGCTCAAGACGGCTACTACAGTTTTGAACATTTGAACATTTAGTATTTGGATTTGTTTCGAGTTTCGAATTTTGTGCTTCGGATTTCCGGTTTATCCGGGTTAGTTTTTCCTTAAGTTCATTCAGATAATTAAGCGCTTCAATAGGAGTTGTCTTGGATATATCAAGCTGCTGCAGCTTTTCAATTACAAAAGCCTCAGGTTGTCTGAATAGATTTAGCTGCACTTGTTTATTTTCAGGTAAATCATGGTCGTGCATAATACTTGCCTGCCGTCTGTCTGGCGGGATAGAGGAGCTGTTTAATTTGTTCTCCCTGTTCTCTATATTATAAAGGATCTTTTTCGCACGCTTTATAACATGTTCGGGAATACCTGCAAGACGTGCAACCTGAATACCGTAACTTCGGTTTGTACCACCTTCAACCAGCTTTCTCAAAAAAATTATTTCATCATTCCATTCCTTTACTGCAATATTATAATTTTTTATTCTATGTTTTTTTTGCGCCAGATCAGTCAATTCGTGGTAATGTGTTGCAAATAGAGTTTTAACTCCTTTTTGATTTAAATCATGGAGGTATTCTGCTACTGCCCAGGCTATGCTTAAACCGTCAAAGGTGCTTGTACCCCTGCCGATCTCATCCATGATAACAAGACTTTGTTCATTTGCACTGTTCAAAATATTGGCTGTTTCCTCCATCTCTACCATGAAAGTGCTCTGGCCTGAAGAAAGATTGTCAAGCGCTCCTACACGGGTAAATATTCTATCTGTTACACTTATGGAGGCCTTTTCTGCGGGGACAAATGAGCCCATCTGCGCCATAAGCACTATAAGCGCCACCTGCCTGAGAACAGTTGATTTGCCTGCCATGTTGGGACCGGTAATAATGATTATCTGGTTTTCATCATTATCAATATTGATGGAATTAGGCACAAACCGTTCCCCTGCTATCATTTTTTCCACTACGGGGTGACGCCCGTCTTCAATTATAATACGGCCATCAGTATTGATCTGCGGCCTGTTATAGTCATTCTGATCTGCTATTTCAGCAAGGTTAAGCAGACAATCAAGCCTGGCTAAAAATTGTGCTGCATGCCGGATGGTTTTATTGTTTGTTATGACCTGTTCCCGTATTCCATTAAATATTTCATATTCAAGCGCTGATCTTCGCTCTTCTGCACCTAAGACCTTTTTTTCGTATGTTTTGAGTTCGTCGGTAATGTAACGTTCTGCATTTACTAAAGTCTGCTTGCGTACATAATTAGCCGGAACAATTTCTGAGTGAGTTTTCGGGATCTCAATATAATATCCGAATACTTTATTATATCTTACCTTGAGTGAGTTTATTCCTGTTGCATCTCTTTCAGTGGCTTCTAACCGTGCAAGCCAGCCTTTGCCTTCCCGGCTGAGATTT
>JAJSZW010000242.1 GCA_030262895.1 Deltaproteobacteria bacterium
CACCTCTAAAATTGAGAAGGTGATGGTATATGATGAAGCAAATAGCAAGTTCGTCACCCTCATGCCGGATAGCGCCTCGAATCCGAGCTTTATTCTCCAAGGAAGAGAAGGGCTCATTGTATATGCGAAGCAGGATAAGGAAATCACCTTTACTTCCATACTCTGTTCTACCCTTGATCTAAAACCGGGCTTCAATCTTGTGGGATTTGCCTGCCCTGCGGACGAATATACTGTTTTCCAACTGTTGAGTGACCTCGGCAGTGAAAATGTTACAAGTATACAGAGATACTCCACAACCAATGGCGTGTTTGAAACAGCCGGTTTTGGGCCGGACGGGCAACTTGCGGGCGTTGATTTCTCAATTGTAGCAGGTGAAGGGTACTTTATCTTTATAAGGAAAAATTAATCCACGAATGACACGAATGGACACGAAGCTTAGAATTAATGCTTTTATAATTTCTTTGCGTTCTTTGCGCTTTGCGGTGAAAAAAACATGATGAAAAAACCCAAATTGTGACCTTTCACAGTATAAAATCAAATATCGTTTAGAGCCTTTGAGCATTCGAATTTCGTGCTTCGAATTTCCGGTTTATCCGGCCGGGGGTTACTTTCTCTTTATGCACTAGGAAGTGATGGATTATGCGTTTTAGGTGGTACACTTCTACGCTTTGATTACCAGATGGTTTTAATAGAGGGGAGCTTCTGAAGAGTTTTGTCCTTTGTAACTATAGGAACTTTGAGATATTTTGCTGTTGAAACAATTATCTTGTCATGTAGTTCGGGGATTTCTTTCAGAGCCACCATTTTTTCGAGAATGGGATAATCAAGAGCAATGAGCACAAAATTTTCACTGGCCTTTATTCTTTTGAATAGATTTTTAAAGTCAAAAGAGAGACGTTTTTTGTCAAAAATACTGAGTGCTTCTGCAATGACTATCGAAGGAATAAAGATAATACTTTCTCCCTTTTCACATTCTTCGAAAATTTCGGAAGCCTTTGAACTGATTCTGGGACTGTCTGTAAACCACCAGAGGAGGGTGTGTGTGTCTGCTACGAAGTTCATAAATACTCTACAATGTTACTTTGCTATAAAGAGATTTTTTTGCAGCGTTAATATCTTGCTCGGTGATCTCCACACCTTTGAGAATACCCTTGAGCGAGATAACTTTTTTCCCTGTGGGAGTGAGTTCTTTGAGAACAGTTAATTTCAAGTCTATAATCTCTTTCTCAATAGTTTCAATCTTGTGGAGTATGTCAACGGTGCTTTTTGCTGCTGCGTGTTCCATGATATTCATCTCCTTTTCAGACTTTGATTTTAACAATTTAGCATAGAGAAGACCTTGTGCCAAAGGTATACGTTTCAGAAGGTAAAATTGGAAGTGAAAAAGAGAGCCTTATCCTTAACCAAAGATTTTAACGTATCGCTCGATGTTTTGTGCCATTGATCTTTTTTGTTAACGATTGAGCAAAAACCGCCTGTATCAATAAAAACTTTCATGCTTTTTGAGGGCAATCGTAAAGGTAAGTATCATGATTAACAGCGAGATCATCAACGTCGCTTTCGAATAACCCTATCAAACGCAAAGGAGATTTCTGTTTGGAGACTGAGGCATCTTTAATAGCTCTCTTGATTATCAGTTCAAGCTTTTGATGCTCTTTCAAATTCACCCTTTGAAGTGGTTTAAAAACGCCGTTTTCATAAATTACTTTTAAGGATTCAGACATATTAAGTTTCCTATTTTCATATTATTATAAAATTAACACGATTATCTGTAAATGTCAATTGTGTGGTTTGCCCTAACTTTACAGACAGTTACGCAATATTTATCAGGGTCTTCGAAAATATCATTTGTTTTGAATTTCGGATTTGTTTAGTATTTCGTGCTTCGAATTTCGAATTTCCGGTTTATCCGGTTGAGGGTTGTTTTGTCTTTATGAAACAGGAAGTTGCGTATTTCCAGTAAGCGCTTTTCTTAATATTTGTTTTGGAGAAAAAATGAAAACAAAAGAAACCAATTTTTCTGACAAAAGAACAGACTCCCGATGGGCCATCCGGCCGCTTGTTCCCCGTGAGGTGTATACTGACCGCGAGGAGCATCTGGAATGTCTTTACAAATCCGCGTAAATCTGCGGCAAAAATAATCCGTGGTAATATAATATGATTCAACAAACAACCAAAATCCCCATCTCCTCAATCATCCTTGATGAAGATATTTATCCGAGAAAGGGAATCGATCACAGGCGTGTCGGCATATTCGC
>JAJSZW010000243.1 GCA_030262895.1 Deltaproteobacteria bacterium
TTCTACAAAAATTACGGCCGCCATTATTGAGGCAGGCAAGGCAACCGGAGAATTCGCAGAAAGAGAAGCAAAAAAACTTACCCTAAGGGTACTGACATTAGCTCATGAGCTTCGTCTTGGCCCTCTTCCGGAGGTGGAAGAGATTCAGGATATTGTTGAGAGGGTATTGCTTGATTCTTCGTTCTATAAGACAGCCAAATCATATATCATATACAGGGAACAGCATGCGCAGATAAGAAACCTCGTAACCAAGGCTAATGTTGATCTTGTTGAGCACTACATCCAGCAACTGGACTGGAAGATCAAGGAAAACAGCAATATGTGCTATTCGCTTCAAGGGCTCAACAATTACATTTCCTCGGATATAACATCAGAGTACTGGTTGAACAGGATTTATCCACCTGAGATCAGATTTGCTCATAAAAATGGTGATCTTCACATCCACGACCTTAGCCTTCTGTCGATATATTGCGTTGGATGGGATTTGCGTGATCTGTTAATACAGGGCTTTAAGGGAGTTGAGGGCAAAGTAGAGAGCGCACCCCCGAAACATCTGAGATCAGCTCTTGGCCAGATCGTAAACTTTTTCTACACACTCCAGGGCGAGGCCGCGGGAGCACAGGCTATTTCCAATTTTGACACTCTTCTTGCCCCATTTGTACGTTATGATAATTTAGATTATATTGAAGTAAAGCAAGCGCTTCAGGAATTTGTTTTTAACATTAACATCCCGACGCGTGTGGGTTTCCAGACTCCTTTTACAAATATTACAATGGATCTTTACGTTCCTTCAATTTTAAAGGACCAGCCTGTAATTTTGGGAGGAATTGAGCAAGAAGAGACTTATTCCGGATTCCAGCCGGAAATTGATATTATTAACAAGGCATTTGCTGAAGTAATGATGGAGGGCGATGCAAAGGGCAGGGTTTTCACATTTCCCATACCAACATATAACATTACTTCTGATTTTAACTGGGATAATCCTAATCTTGAGATGATATGGAAGATGACAGGCAAATACGGAATTCCGTATTTTTCAAATTTTATTAATTCAGACATGTCGCCGGACGATGCAAGATCCATGTGCTGCCGCCTGCGTCTTGACAACAGGGAGCTGTTAAAAAGAGGAGGAGGACTTTTCGGGGCAAATCCACTTACCGGTTCAATCGGGGTTGTGACAATTAATCTTCCGAGAATAGGATACATTGCAAAAGAAGAACACGAATTTTTTGATGATTTAAAAGAAAAGGTGCAGTTAGCAGTTGATAGTCTGACGATAAAAAGAAAGATACTTGAAAGATTTACCGACAGAGATTTGTATCCTTATTCAAAGTTTTATTTAAGAGAAATCAAACAGGGCTCAGGCATGTACTGGAAGAATCATTTCTCCACAATTGGAATTATAGGCATGAACGAGGCCTGTTTAAATTTTATTGGGGAAGATATCGCAAGCGATGCAGGACAAAAGTTTTCTCTTAAAGTAATGGATTTCATGCGTGACACGATTTCAGAGATACAGGAAAAAACAGGTGATATTTTCAATCTTGAAGCAACGCCGGCAGAAGGAACATCCTATCGCCTTTCCATGCTTGATAAAAAACAGTTCCCTGAAATTATTTGCGCAAACGAGGAAGAGTATAAAAAGGGGGCTGATCCATACTATACAAATTCAACCCAGCTTCCGGTAAACTATTCGGATGATATTTACGAAACACTGATGCTTCAGGACCAGCTTCAGGCAAAATATACAGGAGGGACAGTGCTTCATGTTTTTCTCGGTGAACTGGTGAATGACATAGAAGCAGTAAAGGGTCTCATCCGGAAAGTGGCAACCAATTTCCGCCTGCCTTATTTTACACTTACGCCAACTTTCAGCATATGCCCATCTCACGGTTATCTGATAGGCAAACAGGAGAGATGCTCAATCTGTGATCAGGAGACCGAAATCTACTCCAGGGTTGTGGGTTATTTAAGACCGGTAAAACAATGGAATAATGGAAAGAGGGCGGAGTTTAATATGAGAAAAACATTCAGCCCTGATTTCTCAAATAAGGTGGCTTAGGGCGTTGGGATGCAAAAATGCCAAGTTATTTTTGACCGAGCCCTTAGGTTTTTATGATCATAGGTGGATTACATAAGAATTCTTTAATTGATTATCCGGGAAAGATAAGCTGTGTTATCTTTTTTTCCGGGTGCAACTTTGACTGTCCTTATTGCCACAA
>JAJSZW010000244.1 GCA_030262895.1 Deltaproteobacteria bacterium
GCCGGCGGGCTTGCTATCCCTGCACACGTAGACCAGAAAAACGGTTTGTTCAAACTTGCAGGAATTACACTCCAGCAGTTGCTGGACTGCGAACAGATCATTGCTATGGAGCTATGCGATCAATCAGCGCAAACACCACAACTTTACAAAGACAAGAAACTTGAATGGGCTAAAATTCTTGGTTCCGACGCACATCACCCCACAGGGTCAAAGTCACCAGGCAGCCATTTTACCTGGGTCAAAATGGGAACACCGAGCATAGAGGGACTTCGTTTGGCGCTTCTTGACGGGTCGCTGTCTATCAAGAAAAGCGATAGTTTTACAGGCGATCCCAATGAACATGGGCATCTGGTCATAGAAAGCGTGTCGGTGAATAACGCCAAATATATCGGAAGAGAAAACACCTTCGAATGCAAGTTCAATCCTTGGCTGAACACGATAATAGGTGGTAGAGGTACCGGTAAATCGACACTATTGGAGTTTTTGCGCCTCACACTTCGGCGCGATAAAGAACTCCCTGCCGCGCTTAAAGACGACTTCAATAAGTATCAACAGGATTACGAGTCCCGCCATGACGATGGGCTGCTCACAAAAAATGCTAAACTGGTTGCCGCATATCGCAAAGACAATACTGAATTTCGAATTCAATGGAGTTTTGACGGCAGCGTGGAACCAATTTTGGAGGCAGGAGCAGACGGTGATTGGCAGGCTGTTCCAGGAGAGATTGCGCAGCGGTTTCCTGTGCGTATTTACAGCCAAAAGCAGATTTTCGAATTAGCCAAACGCCCCCAGGCGCTGTTGAGTATCGTCGATGACGCTCCCGAAGTGAGAATTCGGGAGTGGAAAGAAAATTGGAGTGAACTGAAAACCAGATTTTTATCATTGCGCGCCCAGGGCAGGGAAATTGAGGCAAGCCTGAACGAAGAACCCAGACTCAAGGGTGAACTTGATGATATCATGCGCAAGATTGCTGTTTTTGAAAAAGCGGGGCATACCGATGTTCTTAAGTCGTATCAACGGCGGCAACGACAGCGACGAGCATTGGAAAACTGGGAAGAAAGCTGGACAAATTCCGGAGAAAGGATACGTGAAATATCTGGGATGATCCTACCGGAAGATATAGATAAGTCCGTATTTGATTTGGAACGGAACGCCGATGCAGCGTGCCTGACAGATATTCAGGATGTTCTGACAAAGTTTAGCAGAGTTTGCGAACAGCTAAAGACCATTGCTTCGGATGTTGATCAGATCGCCGCAGGCTGGAAACAGACAAAAGAGAAATCCCGATGGGCCAAAGCTATTGACGACGCTCTTTCAGAATACCAGCAACTTCGAGTTCAACTGGCAGACGCCGGTGCTGGAGATCCCAGTGAATACGGACGTCTGGTTCAGCAAAGACAGTCTTTGGAGGAACGGTTGAAGACGTTTGATTCAAGAAAAAAGAATCTGAATAAGTTGCAAAAACAGGCGGATGAGTGTTTGGATAAGCTAAAATTCCTTCGCAAAGAACTCAAAGCTCGTCGCTTCCGTTTCTTTAACTCTGTACTCAAAGATAACCCGTATGTATCAATAAATATCATTCCTTTCGGAAACAAGGAATTTGTGGAGAAAGAATTCCGGGAGATAATAAACCGGGTTCAGGGCGGGTTCGAAAGAGATATAGGCAGTGTTGACAGTGAAGAAGGCATTGTTGCAGAACTTTATCAGAACTATTCGTTTGAAACGGTTTCCAGTGTTCAGAATTTTGAACGAAAATTGGAAGATTTTAAGACTCATATTCGAAATGTTCGACAAGGTGACGAATCCTTTGTTCGCGACCATCGCTTCGCCGTGCATATTCAGGGTTTGCCGCCAGAGAATGTTGATAGGCTCGAATGCTGGTTTCCCGAAGACTCCCTGGAAGTCTTGTATAGCGTAAAGCAAGGTGGCGAATTCAAGCCGGTTCAGCAGGGCTCGCCCGGTCAGAAGACGGCAGCGCTGCTGGCATTCATCCTTTCTTACGGCGATGAGCCGTTGATTCTCGATCAGCCGGAAGACGATTTGGATAACCATCTTATCTATGATCTGATCGTGACCCAACTTCGGGAAATCAAGCAAAAACGACAGGTCATCGTGGTTACCCATAATGCTAATATTGTTGTGAACGGCGATGCAGAAAACGTTGTAGCTCTTGATGTCCGTGCTGGCCAGACCCGTATTATATGTCAAGAA
>JAJSZW010000245.1 GCA_030262895.1 Deltaproteobacteria bacterium
ACACCACATCAACAGTTTTTGATACCTGATCGGAAAGTTCGTCTACTACACTGAAATATAACATTCCTGAGAGCCGAAGTTTTTCGTCAATCATATCATCTGTCAAATAACCATCCAGTGGAAGACCCATTATGCTCGCTTCTGCTTCATCCCCTAACCGTAATAGCTCATCTGTAGATGTCTTCTGGGTGGTAATACATATATTATACCTGTTACCGGAAAGTAATGGTTTGTTTGTCTCTTCCCAAACAGGGTTTGATGGATCATAGATACCAGGTCTGAGAAATCCAATTTGTAAATATTGATACTGTGCTAAGCCAATAATTGCCCCCTCGGCTACGGGTTCACCATCAATCTGTAATACTGGGTTCATCCGTATCGCTGCGGTATATGGCCATACTAGATTGTATATACCTCCAATAGAATCAAGATATGCTTGATGACCAGCATAAGCCGCAACATAAATCAATGACACTCTTTTGCCTGCTATCGCAGATAAAGGAGTAACATATTCACTACCACCTGGCATCACTACTTTTACTTGAACCTGCATACTTTCAGGCATTGTTGAGAATTCTTCTGCGGGCTTTCTATCTCCTGTAATACCTCTTGCAAGATATGGCGGTAGGGTATTCTTTTCAGAAACAAATATTTCTCTTTTACGCAAAATCTCATCAGTAGCTTCAGGAAGACTTTGAGAAAAAGTATTTATTGCTTCTTGATCAACTGAAACAGTATTTCCTTCAGTTGTTACAGCAGTATCAAAGAGATTGCGAACACTTTCTTCATCAATATCAAAAGGGTTAAGCCCTTCAGTATATACATACTCCTTGAAGGAAGGATCCATCAGTCTCCAGTTATGACCGTCAAATGCTTCAACCCATATATGGTCAAAGATTACTCCTTCTATTGCGTCAAACTTATAAATGATGGTAGTAGGAATTTTGTTCCTCTGCATTATTGCTATTGCAGCTTCCGGTGTCTTTCCACCGGTCCAATTCATCAAATCTTCTATCTTAAGTTCAACATCTCCCCTGACGTACCTGGAAGGTATACCAGATGCTCTCAATAATGCTAACAAAAAAGAACTCTGATCACAATCATTACCTGCCATATCAACTAATGTTTCGTTTGAACCCTTCATACTTCCGTAGTAGGGTTCGTAATCTATATTGAATTTTACCCATGTGAATATATCCACAACATCATGGTTCAATTCCGCTGCCTTTGCTATTATCGCTTCTGTAAAGACAATTTCGGGAGTCTCTGCAAGGTCAGCATCAGTTACCGGAGCACCTGTAGCTTTAACCGGACGCACTTTAAATGCGTTAACTTTCGTATCTACTGTTCTGTTAGGGAGTTCCGGTTTGGTAGCCAGAATTTCTCCCTGTACTTCAGGGTCAAGTATCTCAATCAACTTCAAGACAGAATCGATTTGATCTATTGACGGGTTAATAATAATGTTGTCAAGTTCATAGATTAATCTTCTAGCGTTGTCCAACTTCTCTGCAAATTCAGCCTCGAATTCAGTCATATCGATATCAGGGATTGTTAGGCTGAGTTCCGCTACTGCGTTTTCTGCTTCTGTAAGATGCCTGTTGAGTTCGTTCCTTATATCTTCGAGAAAACTAAGCTCTGTTGTGACTGGAAATCCCGCATCCAGTTTACCTTTAATATCGTTCAATGTCTTTTGAAGAACTTCCTTTTCATAAATTGGAAGGGCTTCTTCGCTCCCGGACAGTTCTGCTGCTACCACCGCTGGTATAAGTGCCATACCAGGAAAGGTTAAACTAAAACATATGATAACAAATGCTATTAGAACATTCCTAATTGGTATGTAACCTTGTCTTGCTACATAGTGATAATCGCTACTTTTCATGATCTGTTTCCTTTCGTCTGTTAAGACAGTTGTGACGATTACTATTTATGTTTCTTTTTTGAATTTACCTTTTGTTTATTAGTATCTCCATCAGTCGTTTTATACTTCAGGCTTGCTTTCCAAAATAGATAATTGTGGTTATCAATAGGCTCTGACAACTTTTCTTTAAGTTCAGCCTTCTTTAAATACGCAAAAAACAAGCCATTAATATTATTATGGAAATAATGCTTTAAATATTAAATAGTTGCATTAATTGTATGACGAAGATAGCTATGCTAATTCATAGAAAATATGTGAAATTGAGAGGTAAATTACATAAATTCTATTA
>JAJSZW010000246.1 GCA_030262895.1 Deltaproteobacteria bacterium
TCATGGTAAATATAAGTTTCGCACCTTTTTTTACGTAAAATTCAGATACGCCGATATGCAAACCTGATACCAGATGCGGTGCTGTGGCACATCCTGTTATAATATGAAGCTCAGAACCTTCTTCGGCTATTACGACATTATGAACGTTTTGCGAAAACTTATCTTTAGCTATATAAAGGCATGATTGTATTGGTTGCTCTGTCTTAACGCCCGGGAGTGATCGAATATAGTAACCCTCGTGAGGATTCTCCTTAGCCTGGGCTGTAAACTTGTCGGTGTCAGGAGAAATGTTTTTCCACATATAATCGGTAAGCCATTCATGTTTTTCTACGGCCTTGGATATACTCATTACCTCAACGCCGTCCAGTTTGGTTTTGCAGTGTATAACCGACTTGTCTTTCTGTATAAATGTGCCTGCACGACCTGTTTCTTTAGTATCAACGCCGACATCTAAAAGCTTATCTGAGTCGGAAGAATCGATCCTGGCCAACTCATTAATATATTCGTGTTCTTGTGTTTCATTCTGATAGTTATCAAGATTAACTTCCAACTTATTATCTATATCGTGCATCTTACACACTCCTCATAGCCGTATTCTCTAATCCAATTTAAAATTTCCCTTGCATTTCTTGAACAGCAAAGAACACCGTTATAAAGCACCTGCCCCTTGTCAGCCGTTATATAATCAAGGATATGGCCGGTATGCGTAATAACCAGTGCGGATTTAGTCCTTTCTGCCACAAAGTTTTTATGAGGCTGTTCCTTGGGGCATTTAATCCCCCTTTGCAAAAGAGAATTTATAGTATCACCAATAAGGACAATGCTTTCAAGGTCAACACCTGATTCAGGTTCATCCAGCAGTATAAGGTCGGGTTGCTGCGCCGTGAGCTGGAGCAGCTCGGAACGTTTAATTTCTCCGCCTGAAAAGTTATGATTTACATCTCGATCTAAAAAATCAGAAAATTTAAGCTGTTTGGAAAGTTCCTCTATATCAACAGGGCGACCTCCGCTGCATATTTCAACTATAGACCTTGTTTTTAAGCCGTTAATAGTCGGAGGCCTCTGGAACGACACCCCGATACCGAGTCTTGCACGCTCGTGAATAGGCATGTACGTGATGTCTTCACCTTTGAATGTAATTTTCCCATGAGTAACATTATAGCCTGAAAATCCCATTATGGTCATCATCAGGCTTGTCTTCCCGGACCCGTTTGGACCGAAAAGTATATGGGTTTCTCCTTTCGGGATTTCCATATTAACATTTTTAAGTATGGTTTTATTCCCGACTTCTACCTTAAGTTCTTCAATCTGCAGCATAGTTTTCACCTCACCAGTTTCCACAATTCATATCTTTTATTGACAGGATATACAGGATGGTCAGGATATAAGAAAAAATAAAAAAAACGTAACAGTTCTGCCACAAAGACACTAAGACACAAAGATTATAAAATAATTCTCTTTGATATATTGGTCGAGTGGTTGACTACTCAACTATTTACAGACCTTTGAACTTATTGGCTGAACTGTTACAAAAAATCATGTAAATCCAGTTAATCCTGTCAAAAAAGTCTAAAAACGGCCGGAACAGTCCATAAGCCGAATTTTGTTCCCTGCAAGGGTTACCCCCAACAGGGTAACGATCATTCATCTATGGGTGCCGGTTGCCCGACACCTCTTGCGACCTACCCGGGAGCTCGGACGGGCTACCCTCAAACACTCCTCTATTTGGTCTTGCACCAGGTGGGGTTTACCAAGCTTCCCCGGTCACCCGGGGAACTGGTGCGCTCTTACCGCACCTTTTCACCCTTACCCTGCAAGTCAGGCACAGCCTGAAACTCACTGGGCGGTATACTTTCTGTTGCACTTTCCTTCACGTTACCGCGACTTCGCGTTATGAAGCACCCTGCCCTGCGGTGTTCGGACTTTCCTCCAGATCAAACAAGATGATCCAGCGATCGTTTGGACTGCTCCGACCGCACTTAAACATCAGGGATCAGGTGTCAGGGATCGGAAACTTCTCCTGATCCCTGACACCTAATTAGTATCCTTATTAGTATCCTTCCAGTAAATTATTCTCTGACAACTGGGACAGAACTTCAAGCTGTCACAGCGCTGAAGATCATTATACATCTGTGCAGGAATGTTCATATTACATCCACGGCACACCGCATCCTTTACAGGCGCAACTGCAATTTCTCCGGCCTTAT
>JAJSZW010000247.1 GCA_030262895.1 Deltaproteobacteria bacterium
CGTGACGTTCGCGTTTATAAGGAGCCTAGTACATTGCTTCGCAAATTAACCAAAGGAATAAACTTGTAGTTTATTGGGAGAGAAAAATGACAGCAAAGGCCACAAAGAAGAAGAGTTCAGCAAAGAACGCTGAAGAGCCAACGCCTGCAACCGAAACGGCTCCAACCGGCGAACCAACACCATCACCCCCTCCTGAAGCTAGGCCAACAAGCAAAACGCCCAAAAAGAAGTTTGATCTCAACAAGCTCATTGATGCCATATTTACGTCCCTTGGCCCAGATGCTCCCTCTGGCTCGGCAAAGGTGCGAGATGATCTTGTTCGCGCGTATATTCAAAGCCAGATAGAGAACAACCCATTAGCAAAATCATACAATATTTTGATCCTTCATGACGAAGGACGTATGGTGAAGCGTGATGCTGACAATATTTACTCTGCCTCGGAGGCGTTCACGGATAAGCGTCCTGTGATGCTTGTGTTATACTCAACAGGTGGCGTCATCGGTTCCGCATATCTCATCGGTAAACTTTGCCGAGAGTATGCGGATGAAAAGTTTATTGTCGTTGTTCCCCGCCAAGCCAAGTCTGCGGCCACATTGATCTGCTGTGCTGCGGACGAGATTCACATGGGTAGCCTCAGCGAGATCGGCCCAATTGATCCACAAATTGATGATCTTCCCGCGCTCGGCCTAAAAACATCTGTTGAGCACATCGCTGACCTAATCAAGGCATATCCCCAGGCATCAGACATGTTCGCGAAATATTTGAACATGTCACTCAAGCCAATTCACCTTGGATATTACGAACGCGTTGCTGAATCTGCTGCCCAGTATGCTGAGCGGCTTCTAAATCTACACCCCTTGCATCTCAAGCGTAAGCCAGCGGAAATTGCAAAAACGCTTGTATACTCATATAAGGATCACGGCTTCGTAATAGACAAAGTTGAGGCATCTGAGATTTTTGGAGACAATGTCATTCAAACTGACACGGAAGAGTACAAACTCGGCAATAGTATTTATGCAGCACTCATGTTCGTCGCTAGGGTGGCCAATGCAGTGAATCACTACTTCTATTTCATCGGCTCACTTAGTTCAGATCCACACTTCAGCAAAAGAGGCAGAAACTGATATCTACAGCGAAGTCAGTATAGAAAACGCGAACAACTGCATTAAGAGCGACGGCAAAAAGCCGCCGCGCCTTATGCCGGCGTTAGCCGGCAAAGCAAATAGTAGAATCTGTATCAATTATTAGACAAAGATCACAATGCCTCATATGATTAATTTTCTTCAATTTATGGTTTTTCTTCCCATTCAAATTCTTTTCATCCCTTTTGTCATACTTGGAATGATACCTGCTATGTATAAAGAGATGATAGTCAGTAAAAAGTTGGGGGTATCTTTTACAGCCGGACAAGCAATACAAAACCGTTGGATTATGCACTATTTAAAAACGCGACCTGATGAAAAAACTGTTAAATTTATTAAAGTACTTCCTATTGAATCACATTTTGGGCTCTTGTGTTTTATGGGAGCTGCTATCATTGCAAACAAGATATGTGGTTATACGCCGGGGTTAGCACGTGTTCCTGAACCAGGCAAAGAGGTGTTCTTTAATTTTTTGAATACCAGGACTACGAATTTTGACCGTATCATGAAAAAGAATCTGGAGCATGTAGAACAAGTTGTCATCATGGGTGCAGGGTATGATTTAAGAGTGTTAGATCTTGCAAGAGGAAGAAACGTTAAAATTTTTGAGTTAGACCAGGAAAAGACACAAAATCTAAAACTCCAGACCATGAAAAAAGCAGGGATTGACGATAACGGGATCATCTATATTCCGGTTGATTTTACAGAAGAATCATGGGTTGAAAAACTGATTAAAAACGGTTTTGATAAAACTAAGAAAACTTTCTTTCTCTGGGAAAGCGTGTCAATATACTTAGAAGAGGATGTTGTTAAAGATACCTTAATTAAGTTATCTAAATTATGTGCTAAGGGTAGTATTATCGCTCAGGATTTTTATTCTAAAGCATTTATAACAGGCGAGACCACAGTCCTTATAAAGAGGAGCCTTCGTTTACTGGAAAAAATGGGAGAACCATGGCTATTTGGAATAGATATGTCTGAAGATGCTAAAAGGTCAATGGAATCTCTTTTAAATGACTCCGGTTTAGCTTTAAAAGACTTTGTT
>JAJSZW010000248.1:0-291 GCA_030262895.1 Deltaproteobacteria bacterium
TTTGGCATATCGTTGCTTTTTATCTTCGGCTTTTTCTGGGGAGGATATGATACAGGAACTCACATGATAACGTGGTGGGTTTTGGCAAACGGGGTTTTGGCCGGCCTTGGAGCCATAATAGCTCTGGCTCATCCTCTTACAGTGCTGGCTTCCATTCTGGCGGCGCCTTTAACTTCTTTAAACCCAATGATTGCCGCAGGCTGGGTTTCCGGGCTTGTGGAAGCTGTTTCAAGAAAACCAAAAGTTAAGGACTTTGAAAGCCTTCCGGAAGATATACTTTCCATAAAGGGT
>JAJSZW010000248.1:301-1863 GCA_030262895.1 Deltaproteobacteria bacterium
TCCTTCTAGTGGTAATATTTACAAATCTCGGCAGCACTCTGGGCACCTTTGTTGCCATACCATTAATGCTAAAAGTATTGTAGGCAATAAAATTTACAAAAATTTAACCACATTTCTCTCTATCTTTTTGCCGTTTTTCAAATCGTATGACATCCTGACAGTTTTCAGACGTCCCCTGGCAAACAGATCTACGCATTCCGAATACAACTCCCACTCAAGCGTTAAACCTTTTTCTTGAATACTTTCCAAAGTGTCATCACCTGTTATCTGAAATGCTCTCTGGCCTATAATAGGTCCTGAATCTTCTCCGTAATCAATAAAGTGTACTGTACATCCACCAACCTTGCATCCATACCTGAAAGTATCTCCATATCCATCAACGCCTGGAAACGAGGGCAGTAAAGCAGGATGGATATTCATTATACGAGGATTTGCACGATCAGGATTTATTCTGTCAATAAAATAAGGGGTTAAATTTCTCATAAAACCAGCCAGTACAAGGAGGTCGAATGGATAGGGCTTCATTTTATCAATCAGCTTTGCCTCGGCAACAGCTCTTGTTATAAAAAAAGATCTAACTTTTTCCGGGGGTGTATTTGCTGAGAAAAGGTGCTGCTTTAAAAGCACATCATCCAGATCAAAATCATCTGGAACCGAAACACTTTCCGGTTCTTTTTTGTAGCTCTGAATTATCGGCTTATAATCCACAACAAATGTAGGTATTCCGTGTTTCTTGCTTTTCTCAAGGCCAAATGCGTCAGGATTGTCAGATCCTACAAATGTTATATCCCCGTTTATCTTTCCTGATTCACAAGAATCAATGATTGCCTGTAAATTTGTTCCACCTCCGGATATAAGTGCGCCTATACGGATCTTCTTATCCATTTTAGAATCCTCCATGATAAAATCAGGCTAATCGCTGATTGTTTTCTTAAAATCCGGCAATGTCTCAGGTTTGTCTCTTAGCACAACTTTACTATCACCATCACGAGCCGTTACATTTTCATAAACACCATCATCACGCCTTACAAGCTTGGTGAAACCATGATCGCGCAGCTCTCTGTCAGATTTAGGGGTGCTTATATTAGCGCGAGAAATGAGTTTTCGCACTGAACCGGCACAATTAGGGCAGCTATTCAGCGCTTTGTCATGAATTGACTGCTTTACTTCAAAGACCTTGCCAAGTAAACAAGGTTTATCTATGTGTTCGTATTCGTAAATTGGCATAATCAGGCGTTTATATTATAAGATTTCAATAGATCATGCAAGCCTGTTTATTCAACCGATGGCTTTGTTTAAATGGTTTTCCCCTAAACAAAAAAGGTTACAGAAAACTGTAACCTTTTGAATTGCATGGTAGGCACGGACAGATTTGAACTGTCGACTTCTACCGTGTCAAGGTAGCGCTCTCCCCCTGAGCTACGCGCCTATGATTTGAGACCTTTGCAAAACGCCCCCTTTTGCTCAATTTCAGCGTCAGACTCAAATTTTAAGCCTCGAAATACTCAATGTATTCCTACATTTAAAATTTTCGCCTTCCTTGAACTTGAACAAAATTGAGC
>JAJSZW010000248.1:1873-2175 GCA_030262895.1 Deltaproteobacteria bacterium
CCCCTAAAGTATTGCACATAAACTCTTTATTACTTCGGCAACTTTTTTACGGGTTTTTACAAACCGTTTTTCCCTGAAGCCGGGACTCCACTTATATGTTGACAGTTCATCGGAAACGACAAGAATACTTCCTATTTCTATATTGCGAAACTTTCCGACTGTGAAGAGCGCAGAAAGTTCCATATCAACCGCCAGGGCGTCTTTTGCCTGATAATACTCAAGTTTTTCGCGTGTCTCTCTGTATATGGCGTCAGTAGTCCAAACAAGGCCATCATGAAATTCGATCTTATTTTTATTAAAGA
>JAJSZW010000249.1 GCA_030262895.1 Deltaproteobacteria bacterium
TAGTCCTCAAAATTAATCCAAAAGGTAGTAGTTCGCCACGGATTTTCACTTAAATCACACTTGACTTTCACTTATTACAAGATCAGTATTTGGGCAAACTGCATTCAAAAGCTCGTTGAGTTTTCCAACTGTTGGAACTGAGCGCCCCTGTTCATAACGGGCATAAGCGTTACGAGATGATGCACCAAGACGTTCCGCTGCTTGTGCCAACGAAAGATTACTAAGCTCACGTTTGCGCTGCAAAAGAAGACTGATCAAGGACTTTAAATCCGCTGACCCGACCTCAAAATTACCACCAGAGCCTAAAACTACTTCAGCCTTAAATCCTTTTTTATTAACCATGGTTTCCACCATATCTGCAACCATTTCAAGAGCTTCTTTCCGAGTATGTCCTTGAGTCATGGCCTCAAGAATTGGAATTTCAGCCAGCATCACAGGGCTTTTGTATTTCTTTAATAGCTTGTTGGTATGATGCCACTCTTTAAAGCCTTTCCTTTCTTTGAGGTATCGATTTTCTTTTGATTTTACAATTAAAGCTACCTTTTCCCCACTATTAAACCTCCAGGGCTGGGGAGGCAGCAGGTAATTTAACAGGATTGTTTCAGGGACTATTTCTTTTACGCTATAAGGCGTGCCTTGATTGTCCTTAAGGTTGGCTATCATGCTCCTGCTGGGATTGTATGCACCCGACAAGAATGCACAATAACCCTATAGTCATAATGTTGCTGAGATTTTTCCGCATAATCTTTAGGGGTCATTCGTATTTGTTTTGGCCTCCGGCCCTGAGGGGCTTACGCACCGGAGGGATTTCGTGCTTCGAATTTCGAATTTAAATAAGCCTCGGGTTTTCCCGTTTTTCGATCCAAATCCCAGGATCATGGCTGAAGTCGGTAAGAAACTGGGATACTCCCGTATTGAAGTAGAAGCCAGGGAGGGTTGCTTTTTTTGGATATTGCATTTGGTTACGGTACAATAAACACTAATCTGTCAATATCTTTAGCTGTCTTGCCGTCTTTTCTTTTGTCTTGAATGGATACGAGCAACACATTACGTCCTTTTTTTAAGTTCAGCTCCACAACCTGATCACCTACGGGTTTTGGTTCAAATTGGGCGCTTATATCCTGCCTGTTCAGCTCCGCCTTAAAGGTAGCAGGATCAATGGTTTGTCCATAGAAGATGTGCAGGAGAAATTTAGTCGTGCCCATGGGCAGCTCCGTTTTCATCTGCAAGGGATTGGCATAAGAAAGAAAGGTGTTTACGTCTGCCGGTCTTTGCCCTTTGCCGTCAAAAAGTACTGGGAAAAAATCCATGTAGTCCTGCAACTCCTCATCAGCAGCAAATTTATTGGTACTCTTCCACTTTTCACCTTCTTTTACAAAGGTCGCAGGGATTTTCATGATAGTGCCGTCTTTAACGTAATATTTTATCACTAATAATACCGCGTCCTTGTAATCTATCTTATTAATTATGAAAGTATCTTTTACATGTTTTTCTATTTCAAAAATTTTTCTGCGATCGATACCGGCCTCTTTAAAGAGTCTCTTCTGCTCTTCTGCGGATTCTTCAGTTAACGTTTCATCAGACCACTCAAGATCTTCTTTTATCAAAGCAGAACATAGGGCAACAAAGGCGTTTTCGGGGGTATCATATTTTGCCTGGTCTTTGTTTATAATCTCTACCTTCATTGGGCATTTACCTTCCTCAGCATAGCTGGTTCCTAAAACCAAAAAAACACTTAAGCACAATTCAAATAAAATAGTGCATTTAATGCCTATCGTTTCTATCATTTTCATACTGGTCAGTGCCTCCTGTATTGCTATTCCTGTTCTAAAGAAGGAAGGGGAATCGTTACCGGCAAAAGATTATCCTGCGAAAAATAGGTTCTATTTACTTCGAATTTTATAATTCTTCTTCCAAATAGTTGGATTTCACCACTAACCTTTCCCGTCAGTCCACCCCAGTTAGTCGTAATCTTTAGATTCGTTAACTCTGCTGTTAACTTCTCGGTTATACTTGTTGAACCTTTTATCTCTCCCTTTAAAACTAAGGCATATGGAACGTTTGCCGTGATCTCACCCCCCATATCAATCCCGGCTGTGAGATCGCCGCCCCCGCTCCATTCACTG
>JAJSZW010000250.1 GCA_030262895.1 Deltaproteobacteria bacterium
AGTTCATCCGTATGTTTAGTTGAAGTATAAAACTTTCAGTCAAGTTACAGCAATGTTAATTTCATAATAATGCTCACCTATTTTGGTGAATTGATATTCAATATATCCACTTTTATAAACTTTTAACTCATCGTTTATTTCCCAAATAATATATTCAGGACTGTTAGCTTTCTTTATCAACCAGCTATCATACAAGCTATTTCTCTCGTATGTAATGATGGAATATTTTTCAGACAATGGAAATCCATTAGATTCGAACGTGTTCATTAATTCAGCATCGATAATGCTATCATTTAAATTATTTTCAAATTCCATATCAATACTAAACAAATATTCAGAATGCTTCATTCTAAAAAAATCATTTAACCTTTCGAATTCATCATCACTTAAATTACCACCGCCGTAACGTATTGATCTTATAAGTTCAGGATATTCTTTTAACTCATCATCAGTTATTTCGAAGTATGTGCCGTTGCCAATATCTTCGATCTCATTAATATATATTCTCGCGTTATACTCACTAGTACAGCCAGAAATAGAAACGATACCAATTATCAAAATACAAATTATCAATAATTTCTTCATTTTGAATCCTTCATCCAATTTATTCATCTCCTTAATTTTAATTGTTTCATATTAAGCAACTATTTTTCGCACTTCTTTTGTAATAAGAGAATCTCCCCCCATCACCGCCGCCGACCGGCCAAACCCGCCCACACCAGCAAGCCCATAACCGCCATTGCTGCACCAAAACCCGGCATATCCGGAGTTTGTACCGGTTCGGCATCATTTGGCGCATTTCCACCTTCAGGTTCAACAAAACCCGGCACACCCGGAGTCTGCAGCGGTTCACCATCAGCTAATGCATCCCCACCTTCAGGTTCTGAAGGAATCCCGACAAGCTTTACCAGCCAGAAATCGGTGCCCTGGTCACTACAAGTATCCTTATCCCCGGCCACAACCAGGCCGCCGTCAGGAGCCAGCAATACAGACCTGGCCACATCATGACCGGTACCGCCAAAAGTAGTCTCCCACTGCACATATCCGTCCTGATCGGTCATGACCAGCCACATATCATAGGATTCAGTTCCTGGAGACCCGGTCTTACCTGCGATTATATAACCGCCACCAGGGCTTTGCAGGATAGAATGAGGACTGTTATCCTCATTAGGTCCAACAATCGTCCTGTTCCATTGCTCGGTTCCGTTTGAATCAGTTTTCACCAGCAAAAAATCAAAGTGGTTGGCACTGAACGATCTAGTCATTCCTGTAAGTATATAGCCGCCATCAGAGGTATGTTGGACAGAATATGCTCTGTCATAATTAGCACCTCCGAATGTCCTGTTCCAGAGCTCTATTCCATTATTGTCAGTTTTCACAAGCCAAAAATCGGATGAACCGGTTCCGAATGAACGAGTATCTCCACAGAGGATATAACCACCATCAATGGTCTGCTGGAAAGAGTACAGCGAATCGATGCTGTCCCCTCCAAATGTCCTGTTCCACTGTTCGGTTCCTTCCGGATCGGTTTTTACCAGCCAGAAATCATCGAACCCGGCACCATATGATTCTGTCCTGCCTGCCATAATATAACCGCCATCTGAAGTCTGCCGGACCGAAGATGCAATATCAGCATACTCTCCTCCAAATGTCCTGTTCCACTGCTCTATTCCTTCCGCATCGGTTTTCACCAGCCAGAAATCATCGGACCCGGCACCATATGATCCTGTACTGCCTGCAATGATATAGCCGCCATCAGATGTATGCATGGCATAGTGCGCTTCATCAAATCGTTTGCCTCCGATGGTCCTTTGCCACTGCATATTTCCATTCGCATCTGTTTTAACCAGCCTTGCACCAAAGTGCCGACGCTCGTCAATGTAATAACGTGAAGAACCTGCAAGTATGTAACCGCCGTCAGATGTATGTGCCAATGAGTTCGCCCTGTCATCACCCTGCACTCCAAAAGTCCTGCTCCATATCATAATGGGGGGTGCCGATCGCTGGACAGTGATTTCCCGGGTGATTGAACTCATATCAACATTACTACCTGTCACTGTTAAACCCACGTTGTAATTGCCGCCCTCATCATAGGAATGCGTAACTGTCCTTTGAGTGGTGTTCA
>JAJSZW010000251.1 GCA_030262895.1 Deltaproteobacteria bacterium
AAGTCTGGTAAGCTTCAAACCATAACTTTTCGCCACGAGTTACATCCCAGCCATTCAGAGTTTTGTCGATTGCCATGGCCCGGCAAAGTTTGGCTGGTCCATTGGTCATATCTTTGCCATTTTTCATTCTCAGACGTTCCATCTGATCTTGCCCATCTATCGGTTTGATTGCTCTTAAAAGAACAGCACAGGGGCTATCTATGCTTTCGGTAACGATGTTCAACATATAATGCATGCCGTAAACAAAATATACATAAGCTATTCCGGCTGGTCCAAACATCACGATGTTGCGGGAAGTTTTACCTTTAGACGCGTGACAAGCGCTGTCGTCCCGGCCGATATAGGCTTCAACCTCAACTATCATCCCACTTAAGATCACAGCATTAAATTTTCGCACCAGTTTTTGGCCTATTAATTCTCGGGCTACGGTGAGAGTGTCTCGATCAAAAAAACTTTGCTTTAATACCGGCATTTACTGACTTTCTATAATCTAATGACATTCGGTGGTTATATAGATTTTCAGATAATTATCTGAAAAGCCAATTTAAAAAAGTTAATTCACAATTCAAGCTTTTGACACCAAAGCCCACTTTTGCAATTTCGCACAATTGGTTGACGTTGGGTTTCGTTCCTCAACCCAACCTACCCGGCTACTCATTATGCACCTCCCTGTGCAAAGCATATCTTCCAGGGAGGTACATTATACTCTTAACAATATACTTTCCATAGGTAGTGGTTTAGTCAATTAATTAATTCAAACAGCATACTACAACTGGAAATACTTCTTGATCTTATCGGCGTACTGACATACATTCCAGCATGACAGGTGCGATAGAGCACTGACTTGGCGTTTCGACAAATCAATTATTTTTGGTGGGTTCTGAAGAAAAGTCCTGTAATGCGAAAAATTGGAGAACTCTTGCGATTCAAAAATCTTTTTGACCCCTAGGTCATTCGATTGCCCCAATTTTTTATTCCAGTTTTCAACCTTGTCATTGTATATCCAACAAATTCGGGCAGTATAAGGACGAATCTTATAGTTATCATTTTGTTTCACCTCGTATTCATCCCAATGAATCAAAGTCTCCCCTTTGGACTGGCGTTCCTTGAATGCATCAAGTAGGGTTTCAAGTTTTTTCTCTTCAAATACTATGTTTACATCGAATTTTTGCTGTCCTTTTAAAATATCTTGAATTTCAAAGTCATCAACAGGTTCGAATAGAGCACGGATTGAACCGGAGTATTGTCCCTCATCAGCGTTAAACGGGGTCTTACCATTGATGAAGACAATGATATTTTTCACTTTTCGGGTGAGTAACGGCATTATTCCAAGATTCTCAAGATGACCGCCGTCTCCATGGGCATATTCCTCTTCGTCGATTTTGCCGATATCCGATATAGGCCAATGGTGAAACTCAGGAAATCCAATGTTTTTCAGTAGTAATTTGTCTAATATTTCCCTTGGCGCCGCACCGCTGCTCCCGATCATGTCTGATAAAGTGAACCGGTAGCGTCGCCGCCCAACCTTAACCTTCCATCGGCCGTCAGTCCTTTGCTGCTCAGAAGGATTGCGAGAATCATATGCGAATGTCTCTACATAACCACCTCCGATCTGTTTGCCGCTCCTACCAGCGCGATCAAAAAATGAGCGTATACCTGTATAGAGGGGAGTATATTCGCAATGAATTTTCCGAGTATTATGAGTGTCATTTCCTAAACGGAGGATGGTGGCTCCAACTATGAGATATGGGCGTTTTTCGCGAGCTAAATAAAAATCACCTTCTGTCAGATAATAGCGATCATTGCGTTTTTTGTTTCCCTTCAGTATTTCCATAAGTGCATTTTTATGAAACGTAAAGAACTTATCTGTGTTATCAAGCTCGAATGGCTCTAAGAACAAATTACCTATTGCTCGCGAATATGTCTCATCGCCGGAAAATAAGAGAGCCTCTTTAAAAAAGTCGTCAGTTATCACGGTGTTGGAAATCGCACTAGCTAAAGATCTTTCTGATAATTCTTCGAAGTGTTCCAAGGTAAGGTTCTCTGGATTGACTGCTTCACCGAGGAATTCCTCATCTGTGAAAGTCTCGGGTAAATAAGTAAAG
>JAJSZW010000252.1 GCA_030262895.1 Deltaproteobacteria bacterium
GATTTTGATATATCTGCTGAATCAATTTCCCGAAGTGGAATTAAAGCCCAAAGTGTCCATGTCCTTACAAAAGATACTTCAACATCCAGGCATTATTCTGAAATTAAAGCCCTTGTCCAAAACAGCCCTCTGTCTCAAAACGTAAAGGAAAAGAGCCTTGAAATTTTTGAAAGGCTCGCAATTGCCGAAGCTGAAATACACGGGCAGCCCAAGGAAAAAGTTCATCTCCATGAACTGGGGGGCATTGACGCTATCGTAGATATTGTAGGGACAGCTCTATGTTTGGAATATCTGGATATTGAAAAGGTAGTTTCATCGAGAATTCCTTTAGGCAATGGTTTTGTCTCCTGTCAACACGGGACGCTGCCCGTTCCTGTTCCTGCAACCCTTTCAATCCTGAAGGGAATTCCTGTTTATGGGACAAAAATTCCGCATGAGCTGGTTACGCCAACCGGCGCCGCAATTATTGCCTCTATTGCTGATTCCTTTGAAGAAATTCCGGATATTATAGTTGAAAAAACAGGATATGGTGCAGGAAAACGAGACCTTAAAACAATACCTAATCTTTTGCGTATTATTATTGGGACAAAAGAGACACTTACTTCAGACTTTCAAAAAGACCGGATTTCAGTGGTTGAGACCTGTATTGATGATATGAATCCGGAATTTTTTGGTTTCTTGATGGATCGCCTGTTTGAAGAAGGAGCTATAGATGTTTACTTGATTCCTGTGTATATGAAAAAAAACAGACCGGGCACAATGATTCAGGTTCTGTGCATGAAAAATAAAAAAAAAAGTATAATAAATCGTATTTTATCTGAAACCACATCATTAGGTGTAAGATATTATGATGTTCAAAGATTTAAACTTGTTCGGGAGAACATAACTATAAAAACAACTTATGGTGATGTCCAAATAAAACGCATAAAAGATCCAAACGGATCTGTGCGGCTTGTGCCTGAATACGAAGTTTGTAAAAAAATCGCTATAGAAAAGGGGATTCCGTTAAAAACCGTATATGACACTATATCGAAAGAAGCTGTTGAAATAGTGAGCTAATACCTTGACAAAAGCCATGCCTGCTTATAGAAACGGTGCATGAATTTTAGAGACAAATCAGTCATGGTGCTTGCGACCGGTTTTTTTGCCGGCTACATTCCTTTTGCACCTGGCACTTTTGGATCCATTGTGGGACTGCTCCTTTGTTTTTTTCTATCTAAAACCAAATTGTCAGTTGCTGTTCTGTTTATTTTAATATTTATTTTTTTTGCCATATGGATATCGAACAGAGCTGAAAAAATATTAAAACAAAACGATCCGGGATGTATTGTAATTGATGAAATAGCAGGTATTATGCTAACACTTCTTGGCCTGCCATTTAATACAATTTCCGTTGCTGCCGGTTTTGTAATATTCAGATTTTTTGATATCTTGAAACCTTTTCCAATTCGGTATATAGAAAGAAAGTTTGCCGGAGGTACCGGTATTGTTCTGGATGATCTGATGGCAGGTGTTTACAGTAATATTGCACTGAGACTTTTATTTATAACTACAGGGATAAATTAATTTGAAACAGAAAAATTCATCGAAAAAGGCAATCAAACCTAAAAAAAGCAACCTCAGAGAAAACATTGAAGCAATAACTCTGGCGATTATATTAGCCTTATTCATAAGGGCTTTTATAGTTCAGGCTTTTAAAATTCCTTCCGGCTCAATGAAAAATACTCTTCAGATTGGAGATCATATCCTGGTAAACAAATTTATTTACGGAGTCAAACTTCCGTTTACTAGTACTACGATCATTCCATACAAAAATCCTCAAAGAGGAGATATCGTTGTTTTTAAATTCCGGGAGGAGCCTAAAAAGGATTTTATTAAGAGAACAATAGGTGTCCCGGGAGATGTTATTGAAATCCGGAACAAGAAAGTCTATGTAAACAAAAAGCATCTTGAACAAGACTATGCGATTTATACGGATTTTCACATAATTCCAAAAGCCATGCAACCAAGAGATAATTTCGGACCGGTCACAGTACCTGAAGATTCGATTTTTGTAATGGGAGACAACCGAGATCACAGCTATGACAGCAGGTTCTGGGGT
>JAJSZW010000253.1 GCA_030262895.1 Deltaproteobacteria bacterium
GTGCGGCTCAGGTCATACGCGGCTCAGAGGTGAGTTTCCGAGCCTACATGGTCACGTACGGAACGGTGTTTCAACAAGATGAACCGCATATCATACAGGGGATCGTTCTGAACTTTGAAGCCATAGCTATGGCCTATTTGGGGGCGTTCGGTATTACCCTTCCGCCGGAAGTGAATCTCAAGCCGCTGATCGAGTTAGCCTTATACCAGGCCATAGATCTTTGCGAAGATGATTACATGGCTGAAATCTGGGCCACGATCGATTATGTCGACCAGGAGATGAAGGCGCACAAAATCAACTAATAAGATGCCTGTTATCTATAAAAGCAATTGAAAAGCCTAAAAATTACGATATACAAAGCACATCGGCAACTGACTTATTTGGCTGCCAGGATTTGGTATTGGCAAGTTATGTAGCCAGTTTAATTATGTAGCGTAATTCAGGATTAATTCCATTTAATTCCTAATCAAAAAATATAAAAATCTATTTAATTCTTATAATTCACTTTCCAACACCTTTGAGAATTGGTATCATATTAAATGGGTTAAACGCGCCATACTAAAGAGTAAATGAATTTTTACTCTCCTGCTGTTCGAATATCCTTGTGAACTGGGCCTCGGAGAAAATTGAGGATATTTTAATGAAGTCATTTTACTCATCAGTAGAAGGATTTCCAGGCCCTTTAAAAAGGCCCTACGATGCTTTAAAACTCGTTTAATGCGTCACGGAAGGGGTGCCCCAGCAACTTAGAATTATGTTGTGGGCTTTTATAACAGTTTTGTAACTAATGCCATAACAAATTGTTTTTAATGACAATCCAAACTTCTCAGGCCATCATCAAAAAAAGATTATTTTTCAATGGGTTAAGGCTACTCGCAACATAAGGCAAGTTATCAAAGGTTTTGACAAGTCCAAATTTCGTTTGGTACTCCAAATATATTTGTAGTGCGACGAGAAGTTGCGTATTTTGACGGATAACATTACAAAGGTGATGATATCCAGATCCGTATAATCACTTGATGTCCCCTCGTACCTCGGGGACATCGCCCAGGATGAGTAGCGCGCCAAAAAATAAATGCCGTGCAAGCTCGACCGCTATGACATCAAACGGATTGAGACAGACACAAACAGCGCGCTCCTCATCCTGGGCGTTATCGCGCCGAGCAAAGCTCGGCGTATCTTGCAGGGTGAAAGTCCCTGTCGGGAGGAACTCAGCAATGAATTTCTGGAAGGGTTAGCCACCCACCCGTATCGAGCCTTGGACCCATGGCGGAGTTGTATGAATGCAGCGAACAAGATGGGTTAAGCGTAGGCAGAGAATCTTGTAGGCCGTAGGGGTGATCGCGCACCCTGAAGTAGCTGATACAGCTTCGAAATTACAATTGCGGATGCCGAGGGTTTTAACGTACACCGAAGGCAACACAGAAGCATTCGATATTGGCGAGAATGTGGAGATCCGCCAGAGTCATCAGGCCGTGGCATGCAAGAAGAGATACGCCGTAGAACTCGGGAAGCCCCAAAGGCTCCAGGTAACTGTTCTAAAAGAGATAGGGTTGAATTGTGAAACCGATCTTATTGGAAACAAAAGAACAACGCAACTGGTGGGAGACATGTTGGGCAACCAGCGTGCCTCTAAATGCTGAAGGGGTGTCTTATCAGGCATACTACTCAGAGGTGGGGAAAGCCCACTACATGGGGAAGGACCTGACGGAAGTACGTAGCCCGCAAAGGAAACTCGTACCGGACAAAGTAGGGCTGGGACAATACGAGCAAACCTCACTGCGGGGAATAGCAATTAAGGCAAAAGCAAATGGAAAACATCGTTTTCAAGATCTTTATCGAAATCTGAATGCCCCATTTCTACACACCTGTTGGAAGGACTTGAACAAGAAAGCCGCCAGTGGTGTAGATAAAGTGACGGCACAGGCCTACGAGGAAAATCTGGAGGCCAACATTCAAGGATTGGCAGAGCGACTGAAAACGAACCGTTATCGTGCCAAACTGGTACGTCGATGTTACATACCCAAAGAAAATGGCAAAGAAAGACCACTGGGCATTCCGGCCCTTGAAGACAGGTT
>JAJSZW010000254.1 GCA_030262895.1 Deltaproteobacteria bacterium
AATTATAGGGCGTACGTAAAATTATCCTACCTAAATCCTGAAATCTGACAACCATACCTCGGAAGAAATTCTCATGGATGATAACCAATTCCGCAAGCTGCTTGAAAGGCAGAACAGGTTACCGCAAGGTCAGGAAGGGCGTGAAAAAAGGATAAGGCGGCATATGAGAGATCTCGGATGCCGGTGCTCTTGACCCCATTCCTTTCAGATGGCGCTTGTTAAGTGTTTTTGAATTTGATATTTAGCCATTGGGTTTTGGTTACTTGAGGGCTACCACGAATCGTCTATCCGATGACATTCGACGAAAACGAACTGGAGAAGCTGAGAATGTATCGTAAGGAACTGATCGCTCCATCGGTGGCCATTCTTTATCTATTTATAGCTTTAGTGAATTACCTGCTATTGCTTGCTGCTGGCGGCTAACGGAGAAATCGGTGGAAATCGGTGTCAAATGATGAGGCAAGTTGTCACCATAATCATCTTTATAATGTTGTTTCTAAGTGAAGGTTTTGGTGAAACTGCTCCTCCAGAATATGTTGTTCTTTTGCACGGCCTGGCCCGATCAAAAAGCTCAATGGCGAAACTTGAAAGCCATTTATCTGCCAAAGGATATAGCGTATTAAATATAGCTTATCCCTCACGTTCGAAAACAATTGAAGAACTCGCTGGGGAGGTAATTCCGAAAGCAATTGAACGATGCCGAAATAATGGTGCCAAAAAGATTCACTTTGTAACTCATTCAATGGGGGGTATTTTAGTTCGATATTACCTAAAGCACTACGCGCTTTTTGAGCTAGGACGCGTTGTGATGCTAAGCCCACCGAACAGGGGAAGTGAGGTAGTTGATAAACTAGGGCAAACTTTCATCTTCAAATGGATAAATGGTCCAGCCGGCCAACAACTTGGCACAGACAACGATAATCTGCCGAAAAAATTAGGGGCTGTAGATTTTGATTTAGGTGTCATTACTGGGGACAGATCGATCAACCCGTTTTTATCTCTGATCATACCTGGAACTGATGATGGTAAGGTTTCGGTGAACAATACAAAAATAGAAGGAATGAGGGATTATATTGTTATTCACGCAACACATCCATTCATCATGAAGAATCGTCAGGCAATTAAACAAGCGATACACTTTTTAAAATTCGGAAAGTTTCAGAAAAGCGTTTCCATCGAACCAAGCGGCTGAAGTGCGACGTGCGAAAGCGTTGCCCGTTTTCGCACATGATACAGGGCACCTTTAAACTCGATTCTCCATGGTCTTGACATGTTTTTTCAATAGCATCTGTGTAAACAGGTGCCAAATTAATGCGCTAATCAAGATGGATACCAAAGCCATACAAGACCTTCCAGTGCACGCTTACGCCAATTGGTAATTTGCGTCCTGTGAACCTCATATTTCGAAGACATCTCTGCTATTGTCACCTCTGTTTTTCTCTACGAAGCCTAACCAGTTATTATATGGTTTCATACTATTCACACAGATTTCATGATTGTTGACCATAAAATAGCCTTAAATACATTTTTTCTAACTGCATATTTCAACAATTTGGATATTATACAGAAAACCGGATAACTTCTTGGATCCTATCTCACCAGACCTTTTGAAGTTAAGATAGCTTGCAAATCCTGAAATCAATTCATGCTGATTACATATATCGAAAATGATTAATAGGAAGAGATGCTTTTAGAAAAAAGAGTGATTAATTTTTCTCCCACTTAAATTGAAATTCAACCTCCTCCATATTGCCTTCTCTTTCATGTTCTATATTAAAAATAGCGCTGGATGGAATGTTTAACCTTTCACCTGCGATCTGAATTCGAAATGGTTTATCTTTTTCTAAGCAATCAGCAAGCCTTCGTAATTTTGCCACCATTTGTTTGGTAGTGTACTCCTTTTCGATATCCCTATCTTTTTTCATTTATTCTTCCTATAGTCGCTTGTCGTTTGCCCCTCTATTCAGGTATGAACTGTCTTAAACTATGCCTATCCGGTTATCTCAGGTAAATAAAGGCTATCTGTTTGATAATATACAATTTTTAGCCATACAA
>JAJSZW010000255.1 GCA_030262895.1 Deltaproteobacteria bacterium
AAATCAATTCTATTATATATGCAAAATGAGAAAAAACAGATATGCAGAAATTTACAAACTCGTAACAGTTTAGCTTATTAAAAATATATCCGCGGTCGGTTTAACCATAAAAGGAACGGAAAAAAGGCGAGTAAGGCTATGGAAAAAATCTTTATTGCCGATGCCATGCTTGGAAGACTCGCAAAATGGATGCGGATAATAGGATGTGATGTTGAATATTTTTCAGAAATATCGGATAATGAAATTTCAGAAAGAGCTTTTCATAGCGGGCGTGTAATTCTGACCAGAGATACAATGTTGATCAGGAGAAAAATAAACAGAGAAAACTGTTTTTTTGTTAAACATGACCATTATCAGGATCAGCTAAAACAGGTTGTAAAAGCTTTTTCAATTGATCCGATGGAAAATCTCTTTACTCGATGCCTTTTATGCAATAAAAAGCTGCTAACTATCGATAAGATTTCTGTTGCAGACAGTGTGCCGGAATATGTTTATTATACCAAGGATAACTTTAAAACCTGTCCATCCTGCAACAGACTTTACTGGAAGGCTACGCATAAGAATAATGTGGTCAAACAATTAAAAAAAATACTGGAGTTAAAATAATTTTGTCTGAAAAAAATATTATAATTCATAAAGCAGAAGTCAGTACAAAAGGGGAAAAGTACAGCGGAATTGTTTCATTAATTCTTGTACAGAAAGAAGATGGCTGGACATATGAGGTCGAAAATATGAGCCAAGAAAATTTACCCTTAACCTGGAGAACCAAATCACCGGAAAAAGCTTCCATCAAACTAAGGGACATTTACAAAGACAAAGTCTGGGATTTTAAGATCCTATAATAATTGACGGATTTCCTTGCCATATTGTTTTTTGACCGAGCCCTAAGATCGTGTTTATGTCGTTTTCGGAAAATTCCCGAAGATTGGAATTGGGAACTGCATATAACGCCCTTTCGCTCTGACATCAGGAGTGCCTAATGCGCTAATCAAGAGGTGGCACTTATGTTGCATTCTATTGAGTGAATAGATTTGCAGCTTCTCAAAACATCAAAATATTCAAACGTAGCTTTTTTCAACTTAGGACTCGCTCAAAAACGATTTGTATTCTAATGATTCCCAGCCCTTTTTTTAAAAGGATAATTTTGCCTTTAAAGAGAATCCCTTGATGCCAAAAGAATGTTGCAGAAGCGTGCACTGAAGCACGAAAGTGGTTCCACCAATGTGACAATATGCACGTTTGTGGAATTATAAATTGACTTTTTATTTTTATCAACTATAATAAGCATTATGAAAAGGGACATTTATAAAAAGCTGTTAAACTGGAAGCGGTCTGAACTACGAAAACCGCTTATCCTGAAAGGGGCAAGGCAGGTTGGAAAGACCTACCTACTAAAAGAATTTGCAAGAAATGAATATGATAATTTTATCTATCTGAATTTTGAAGATGATCCGGCACTTGACGCAATTTTTATGCACAGGTTCGATAAACAGAAGATTATCAGCTACCTTTCAGCATATGCAAATGTAACAATATCACCGGATTCAAGTCTGATTATTTGTGATGAAATCCAGGCATCTGCTAATGCATTAAATGCATTAAAGTATTTCAAAGAAAATGCTAATGAATATCATGTGATAGCAGCAGGCTCGTTACTGGGAATAAAACTGGCTGGCCAAAAATCTTTTCCCGTGGGGCAGGTAAATTTTCTGAATCTTTACCCCATGTCTTTCCTGGAATTTCTTGATGCACTTAAGAAAACATCTTTACGGCATTTAATTGAAGGCAAAAAAGAGGGCTTTGAACCTTTTCCAGAACCTTTCCATGTTGAACTGATAGAGCTCCTGAAGTATTATTATTTAACAGGAGGTATGCCTGAAGCAGTGGATGCATACTGCCGGACTAACAGTTTCGTTAATGTCCGGCAAATTCAAAAGGAGATCATTGATTCTTATCTTCTTGATTTCTCCAAGCATGCAGAAAAATCAGATATAGTAAAAATATCTTTAATATGGCAGTCTATACCGGTTCATTTGTCAAAAGAAAATA
>JAJSZW010000256.1 GCA_030262895.1 Deltaproteobacteria bacterium
CTAACCCCATGAATTTTAAAGAAATATCCTATTGAACGAACCGTCATTCCCGCGAAGGCGGGAATCCAGCAAAATCAATGAGTTATGGATTCCTGCCTTCGCAGGAATGACAGAACTTTGGACTCTTAAGAAGATTAGATGAATCTATATTTTATAAAAAACGGCATTTATATATTATTCTTTTTTTTCCTTGCCTCAGTATGCTTTTGCTCATCAGCTTTTGCCCAGCCTGAAGAGGAAATGCAGATTCTCCGATTATTTTATAACGAAAAAGACCTTGTAGTATCCCCTACCAGATATCCAAAGCCGATCTCTCAGGTTGCGGAAAATATAACAGTCATCACCGCAAAAGATATCGAAGACATGAATGCCCATACAGTTGCAGAGGTTTTAAACAGAGTGCCAGGCATCTTTGTTAATTTTAACCAGGACTTTGGCGCCACTTCTTTAATCAATGTTCAGAGCTGTAAGATAAAGCAGGTAATTTTTCTGCTTGATGGTGTTACATGGAACTATCTGAATAGCGGTTCTGCAGAGACAAATTCGATTCCGGTAGGAATAATAGAGCGTATAGAGATAATCAAAGGCCCCGTCTCGTCTGTCTGGGGGTCATCACTTGAAGGCGTAATAAACATCATTACGAAATCTGCTGGAAATGAAGAAAAACCGGCCGGATCCATAAGCGCTTCTTACGGCAAGAGCGATTCCCTGGATTACAGGGTTCAGCTCGCAAGCAAGGCAGGATCTGTTGGATATTATTTGTTTGCAGGTCACCAGGAGTCTGACGGTCTCAGGGGTTCCAGGAATTTTGATAATACAAGTCTTTATTCAAAGTTTAAGATTCCTGTTTCAAAAGATATAAATATTGGCTTTACAATAGGTTGCAGCGCACCGCAAATTGGGTTGGGAGATTTTCCAAAAGGTGATATTACGTCAACAGGGGATAGTCGCACTTTTTTTGGGACTGTCTCTTTAGATGCTTTGCTAAACAGAGATTTCAGCTTCAATTTATCTGTTTACCATTTTAAGCAGAAATCAGTTATTACCAGTGATGCGCTTGGCTTAGGATCAACAGGCTCTGCCGGCGAGATGTATCTGGATACAGATTATGATGAGGAGACAACAGGCGGAAGCGGCAAACTGGTCTGGAGACGTGGAGTTCACACTGCCGTGCTTGGAGTGGACCTGAGTTGCGGAAAACTTGACCAGACTATTACTGCCGGTTTATATCTTCAATCACCCCCATATAATGCGCCGCCAATAACCAAAACACATCCGGATATAGATAAACAGGCTATATATATAAATGACACGATTGTAATCGACCGGTGGGCAATAACTCCAAGTGTTCGTTATGACCACAACAGTATTACAGGCTCGTTTATAAGCCCCAGTCTTGGTGTTACTTACAAGCTTGGCGAAGATTCAATATTAAGAGCATCTGTTGCCAGGGGTTTTACCATACCCCCTCTTTCATGGACATCAGGAGGTGCATTGTATCTTGATCCCAATCCTTCTCTTGATCCTGAAGAGGTATGGTCATACCAGGCAGGGGCGGAAACAAGCTTTATTAATTATCTATGGTTAAAGGCGACGATCTTTCATCATGACCTGAAAAATGTCCTGGTCTTAGACTATTATGGCGGAGGGCCGCCACTTAATAATGATATTTTTATCAATAAAGGAAAAGCAAGGTGTGATGGTCTTGAAATAGAGGCAGAGACGGTTCCCATCTATAACATGTCAATGTCGGTGGGTTTTGTTTATGTTGACGTAGACCCGACAGATGAAAGAGGTATTAGTTATAATTATGCCTGTAACATCGGCATAAGGTATGACGATAAAAAATCCTTCAACGCCGAACTGTTCGGCCATTATGTGTGGTGGGATCTTGATGAGAATTACATGGCAGAGTGTGATGATTTTATATGGGATCTTAATTTAAATAAAAGAATCTGGTCTAAAGAAAAGGCCGCCACAGAACTTTTTTTCACCGCGCATAACATATTTAACGGATCTCAGTATATCTATGG
>JAJSZW010000257.1:0-1892 GCA_030262895.1 Deltaproteobacteria bacterium
ACCATATCGCCTGCGGTGTGTCCCAGGGTGTCGTTGACCCTTTTGAAATGGTCGATGTCGAGCATGATCAGGCTATAGAATTTTTTCTCACGGGAAACGCGGTAAATTTCGACCTGAAGGCGCTTTAAGAACTCCCTTCTGTTTAGGATTCCGGTAAGAGGATCCGTAATGGCCAGGATATGCAGCTTTCTGTTTGCCTCGTTCAGCTTGCGTTGAAGGACTGCAATTCTCCCGCCCACCCTGATGCGGGAGATAAGCTCTTCCCTGACAAAGGGTTTTGTCATGTAATCGTCGCCGCCTGTTTCAAGCCCCTCGACGATGTCTTCTATATCCCGCATTGATGTCAGAAACATGATATAAACGTAATGCTTGACAGGGGTCTTTCTTATCCGCCGGCAGAGTTCAATGCCGTCCATCTTCGGCATCATCCAGTCAAGAAGAGCAATGTAGATATTGTCCTTTTCTTTTTGAAATATACTCCACCCCTCGTCGCCGTCCTCTGCCTCCAGAACTTCGTACCCCTCGTTTTCCACTATCTTTTTTATGAGCAGGCGTGTGCTCAGATCGTCTTCTACAACGAGCGCTTTCATTTTTCCTCCCACCCTGGTTTTGAGACAAAATTCTTAAACCTTTCAAGCTCCTCTTCAAGCTGTTCGAAGGTCTTATTCGCTCCTTCCATGTTTTTTGCCTTACCCATCTTCTCGATTTCCCAGGAAAGCTCATATACGCGGATCAACCCCAGATTGCCCGAAGATCCCTTCAGGGAGTGTGCAGTCTCATCAAGGGCCTTGAAATTCTTCTCCTTTATGGCACGGGAGATCCCTGCCAGTTTTTCAGGACAATCGGTCCTGAATATTTCGATTAGCTCCTTTAGAAATTCCATATCCCCATCGGTTATTTCCCGTGCATGATCCATGTCAAACACTGGTGCATTGTTATCCATACAGGTTTATCTTTATCTCCTTTCAGTTTTTGTAAAGGTTCAGGGTTGCCTGGTTTCCATGCTCCAGCGTGGGAACGAGAAATTCAAGAATTGAAATCAATATCCAAAATGCTATAGTCCATTGGAAAAACTGTGAACCGATAACTGTGAATTGTTACTTAAATTTATACCCTGTTTATCACAGAGGCCATATATCCTGCGCCAAATCCATTATCTATATTCACAACAGCAATATTTGAACTGCAACTGTTCAACATGGCAAAAAGAGCTGTCAAGCCACCAAGATTTACACCATAACCTATGCTTGTCGGAACCGCTATAACCGGTCTGCTGACCATGCCTGCAACAACACTGGGAAGAGCCCCCTCCATACCAGCGACAACTACAAGTACAGTTGCTTTATCTATTAATTCTTTGTGATCAAATAACCTGTGGATGCCTGCAACCCCAACATCAAAAATTGATTCAACATTATTTCCCATATACTTTGCTGTAAGACAAGCTTCTTTTGCAACAGGTATGTCTGATGTGCCTGCTGAAAGTACGACAATAGTTCCTTTACCTTGCATGGCTATCTCATGTTTTTTCCATACAGCCATATTAGCATCTTCATGATATTCAACATCCGGAAAATGCGAGGTTACTTTTTCTGCATTATGCTTATTGATACGCGTAACCAATACAATGTTTTCCTGAAGCATCATCTTTTCCAATATGCCGATAATCTGGTCTGATGTTTTTCCCTGTCCGAATATGACTTCGGGAAAGCCCTTGCGTAGTGAGCGGTGATGGTCTATATGTGCATATTCAATGTCCTCAAACAACAGGTATTTAAGAGACTCTATTGCATCGTCAACAGTTGTCTTTCCTGATGCAACAGAAGTAAGGATTTTATCTAAAGAATTTAGATTCATTGTTTTTATACCTTTGAAAAAAGAATTCGACAGGA
>JAJSZW010000257.1:1902-2006 GCA_030262895.1 Deltaproteobacteria bacterium
TTACGGAACATTGAAATTAGAAATTGGAAATTTGGCCTTCATGCTTTTGTACTGTTCTTCCTAATTTCCAATTTCAAGTTTCAAGCCGTGAACGGCTACAAAAT